>JAGTUW010000034.1 GCA_018224345.1 Bacteroidota bacterium | reverse complement strand
TTCTATGTATTGAATTTAATATTCAGTTGATATGTTTGGTGATTATTGTATTCATCGATAGACGAACTAATTATCCATTGCCTGACAATTGAGCAGGTGACAGAAAATGTTTACGGATTCCGATAAATACCGGGACCATAATGGTGTAAGCCAAAAAGAAAGGCGGAATAATTGCTTTCAAGTCCAACACAAGCATAACGGCAATAATGAGCAATTGAAAACCCAGTCCGAAGGTGGACACAACTGTCATGAACCAATTTGGCAATACTTTACCTTCATCTGCATTGCTGTCTAACGCGTAAACCGTTTTATCAAAAGCGCCATACAGCATCTTATACAGAAAAAAAAGAATATTCACGTGCTTCTGTGATTCACCTTTCAACGCTGTCGGTGTCGCATTTTCAAACACACGACTGGTCGTATCGCCATCAAATCTATTTCTTAAAATGACATAGTAGTAATTGTAAAGCGTCCCTTGCAATTGAAAGCCCAGGAACGCCACAAAGCATATCCAGCTCGCAATGTCGGTAACATACCAGAGAGAAATAAAAATCAAAGCATTCAATGTAATGTCTGCTACAGAATCCAGATAACGGCCCGTATACGATGGCTTTTGCTTCACCCGGGACAATTCACCATCTGCAGCATCGAGTACAGATTTTAAAATCAAAAAAATCGCTGCAAGCCAATACCACTCCTGAACAATGCAGTAGACAGCAAAAAGGCCGGATATTATAAATCCAATCGTAACGTGAACAGGCGTGAAAGAGGTGTTCTTCAGGGAGTTTGCAATAACTGTGGCGGCTGGTCTTCCATAGTCCGAAAGATCAATAAACCTGTGCTTTTCCGGCAATTTGCTCATATGTCAGAGTCAATTTTTGTTCTCACTCAATCTTCGCACCCTATCCACGCGCGAAGTTTCTTGAGCCAGGGTTTGAATCCGTAACGCCTCGCTTCGCGGTACGCGTCGCAGGGCTCGACTCCCTCAACCTCAATGCGGTATCTT
Source organism: Bacteroidota bacterium (assembly GCA_018224345.1). Classification (GTDB taxonomy): domain Bacteria; phylum Bacteroidota; class Ignavibacteria; order SZUA-365; family SZUA-365; genus SZUA-365. The sequence continues at coordinate 2,462 of JAGTUW010000034.1, read as the reverse complement.
GCGATAACGGCGCCCGTACGGTCGGCACCGTGAGCGCAATGCAGATAGACTCCGCCACGCGAGAGCAGATCGCGGATCTTCTGCCAGTTCTCTTCGGATGGGGGCGAAGCCCCGAGATAGACGGACACGTATTCGATACCGAGTTCCCTGGACCACTCGATCTCGCCCGGACCATTCTTCGGAAGCGCGTCCTTGGCCAGATTGATGATTGTGTTGATGCCATAAACGCGGCCCATCGAATCCAGCTGCGCGAGCGATGTGATACGTGCGCCACGGTAATTGTCATTGACGGTCGTATCGAAGTTCGTTGGAAGCCAGGGAAATGGCGATCGTACCTGGGCTTGAAGGTCCGAAAAGGGAAGCGCGTGGAGCAAAAAGATACAAAGCAGACAGAGCAGCATCATACCGCGCCGTGGATTGCGTTCATGTTGCGTGTACCGCCGTGTCATATCGCTCCTGCTGTTGATTCATAATGATGGCTACGCTCGTTACGCCCTCGCCGGGGTGCCTGAAAACATACTTGAAACTGTGCGACAGTACAAGGATTGTCTCAGGCCTTCTCGCCTCCCTCCTCCCGGACACTAGAGAATCAGGCTTTTCATGAAATCGCGCGCGGAATACTTCTCGCAATCGAAAATGATATCGCGTTTCGCCGTCTGGGCATCTGAAGATAACAGTTTGTCTGAAAGCGCATTGAATTTGTTTTCCAGATCCTCCATGGTCATCGGCTCGCGCGGGTCTCCCTTGGGATATTCGAGATACTCCTCGAAACGTTGACCGTCCTTTGTCGTGATCACCACGCGTGACGGTTGTTTGGCCGGGAACATCTTCTCGAATTCCTCGGACGCTTCGCCTTTGATCCGGTCAATGACGTCCCATATCCGGGGATCCTTGAGCTTTTCGTCGGAGAAGGACTGCGTTGTGATCTTGTGATCGACCAGACAGACCGCGACACAGTACGGCAGTGAATGATCTGCGGTTTCCCGGGAATCGGGACGGTATTTATGCTGGTCGAAAAGAATATCACAGGCGCGGGCGATGGTGGTCAGACGCACCTCTTCAATCTGGTCATGGGAAATATCGTGTTCGGTGACCAATTTCAGCGTCGCGCTCAAATGTGTATGCGTCAACGCCTCGGTGGGAAAAGCCTTCATACTGCATTCGAGAATTTTGAATTTCTCACCGAGCCCGCCCAGCAGCTTTTCGAGATCCCATTCCGGACCGAATGCATCCATGAAACCTTCCTTGCCTTCGAACACCGCTTCAGTCCCGCTGTACCCCTTCTCCGCCATAAGCGCGGCGAAAACACCGGACTGCACGGCCATGGGATCGACGGTATTTTTCATCATGGTCAGCTTGCCGGCAGTCGGACATCCGATGGTGTGATTATGACAGCCGTTGATACCGATGGCATGGACCATCTGATCCACATTGAGCCGCAACATTTTGCCCGCCACGATCGGTGAAACAAACTGCGTCAGTGTCGCATGATGCCATTTTCTCTCGCGGACGCCGGGAACGGCAAATTCACAAAGCCGCTGTTCGAATTCATACGCGAGGACAATGGCAGTGATCACTTCCTTCATCGATGCATTGACACGCTCCCCCACCGCCAGCGCAGCGGGAATGATGTCTGAAGGATGCGACGGGTCTTCCTTCCAGTAAATGTCATTGAAATCCAGCGCGCGTATCATCAGCGCATTCACCATGGTCGCGTTGACTACCGGCATTTTATCCCCGAAGCCGATCACCGTAGCTTCCTCTTTCCCTCCCATGTCCTGATACAGCCCATGCATGATGGTGACATCCTTTGTATGCGTCGCACCATACGCGCAACCGATGGAATCATACAGGTAGCGCTTGACCTCATGCACAACCTCCTCCGGCAGATCCTCGTAACGAAGTCCGACGGCAAATTCTGCAATCTGTCTGGCAATACTTTTTTCCATGAGTCTTCCTTGTATGCGTGATGAAATAACGTCCGTGTGCTCAGGAGGTGAGACGTGCCCGCACCCATGCCTCGAGTCCTCCGACAAGAATCAGTTCCTGCGCGGCAGGACCGACGGGGTCGATGTGATAGTCCTTCCCGTCGACAGTGATGTTGGAACGACGGAAATCCACCCGTGCCTCCAACCCGGTGCGCAGCGTGAGCGCTTCCGTTCCGAACCGCCGCTTGAGTTCACTGACCAGCGACGGGGCTTCGACTACGAGAAACCCGTTGTTGATGGCATTGCGTGCGTAGGTTTCGCTCAGCGAGCCGGCGAGCACCAGGCGTATCCCACGATGCTTCAATGCCGTAGCTGCCTGCTCGCGTGAACTGCCCGTACCGAAATTGAACCCACCCACGAGAATATCACCTTCGCATGCCAATCGCTGCCAGGCGGGATCGTAATTCTCCATTGCGACACCTGCCTGCTGCTCCGCAGTGAAATCGTCGTTGTATGTGTATGTACCGGGGTATA
>JAGTUW010000033.1 GCA_018224345.1 Bacteroidota bacterium | reverse complement strand
GTGCCCCTCGTGCGTGTGCCCCTCGTGCGTGTGCCCCTCGTGCGTGTGCCCCTCGTGCGTGTGCCCCTCGTGCGTGTGCCCCTCGTGCGTGTGCCCCTCGTGCGTGTGCCCCTCGTGCGTGTGCCCTTTGTGCGTGTGTGTATGTTCGTCCTGCTCACCGACATCCGGGATATGCGGATCTTTTGTGTGCTGCTTGCGCTCTGCCTGCTGTGAATCAAGTATCACATCGATTTTGACGGCACTGATCATCGATCTCGTGACCGTGCGCATGGTCAACCGGTAGCCATCGAGGGGGAGTTTACGGAGTTCGCGCTCGAGAGTGTCGAAGGGAACGCCGGCGGACACGCAGGCGGCGAGCGTCATATCGCCACTGATACCTGAAACAGTATCGAAATATGCAATGCGCATCACGACCGGCCGCGACAGGAATTGATTTGTTCCTTCAGTTTCAATGCTTCGGCACGGGCGTGTTCGGCAAAATCCTCTCCGGTGGATGCATAGAGGATACCACGACTGGAATTGAACACCGCGCGCATTCCATCGGAAGTGCAACCGGCGCGAACACTCAATTCCACATTGCCGCCCTGGGCCCCGAGTCCGGGAATCAGCAGAGGCACATCGCCTGCCATGGCGCGAATTTCTTCCAGTTCCGAAGGATGCGTCGCGCCGACGACCAGCCCGAGATTATTTTCCGAATTCCAGCCGAGAAGCGTGCGGACGACATGTTTGTACAATGGATCACCGTCGACATTCAGATATTGAAAATCCTTTGATCCCTTGTTCGATGTCAGAGCAAGAACGAAGACGCCATGTTTCCCATATCGCAGGAACGGTTCGACGGAATCGCGTCCCATATACGGTGCCACCGTGGTCGCATCAAAACCGAAGTCCTCGAACATCGCTTTTGCATACATCGACGAGGTATTGCCGATATCGCCCCGTTTCGCATCGCCGATAGTGACGATATGCCCGGGAATGGCATCGAGCGTCGCGCGAATGACCTCATATCCTTCCGCCCCCATGGATTCATAGAAAGCCAGATTGAGTTTGTAGCTCTGTACCAGGTCGGCTGTCGCCTCGACGATGGCGCGGTTGAAGAGGATGATGGCATCAGTGCCGGTCCCGAGATGTGCCGGCAGCTTGGTGGGGTCGGTATCGAGACCGACACACAGCAGACTGTCGGCTGCGTTTGTTGCGGCGTCTAGTTTTTCGTAAAAATGCATGAATCCAACCGGATGTGCGAAAGACAATATAAGATGTAAAAATAGCCTGAAACCGCATCAAAGGCAATGCTTTTTCAAACCGCCTCTGATGTAACAGGTATTCATGGAGCTGCAGAGAAAATGGCAAAAACAGGGCTGCGGTCATGCGAGACCGCAGTAAACGTGATCGACGTCCAAAGAATTCGTATCTTTTGTAATAGACCAGATTATTCAATGGAATATGCACCATGTCACAACCCGTACCAGTCCGTATCCGCCGCTCGGAAGACGGGAAACTTCTGCTCATTACGTGGACCGACGGCCTCAGCTGTCACTATCCCCTCAGCCTGCTGCGGAAGAAATGTCCCTGCGCCGTCTGCACGACGGAAGCAAAATCAAAGGGCCCATTTTACATCCCATTGTACACCGCCGACGCGATGACGATCAGCGAAATCAAGCAGCAGGGACATTATGCCCTGCAGTTGATCTGGGCCGATGGCCATCATACGGGCATTTATGATTTCGCGTATCTGCGCAGTCTCTGTCCAGAAGCATCGGAGGCATCCGACGTATGACCGCGGTCAGCACCCGCGCCGAAACGACGCCACAACTGGATTTTCTCTCTCCGATCTCCTCTTCAGCGTTGCTCGAAACACTGTCGAAGGCCTTGCCCGGCACCGGCGCCTGTGTACAATTGCGCGGGATGCACGGGTCATTGAAAAGTATTCTGCTCGCGGAATTGTTCACACGGGGGGACAGGCAGTTCGTACTGATTGCACCTGACGCCCAGAACGCCCAGGAGCGGTGGAGTGATCTTTCTCTGCTTCTCGGTGACGAAGATGTGCTCTATATCGGTGAACGATATTCGCGCATGCAGAAAACAATCCGCAACATCACGAGCACCTTTGCCGAAAACGCTGACGCACTACGCTCACTGACCGACACACCACACCGCTTTGTGGTAACCGACATCCGTACCGTCACAAGAGAATTTCCCTCTGTGAAGGATATACGCGCACAATCGGTGCATCTGAAGCCGGGACCGTGCATTCCCCAGCTTGAACTTATCAAACGACTGTCCTTCGGCGGCTTCGAACAGGCGGATTTCGTTTCCACGACCGGAGAATTTGCGCTGCGCGGTGGCATCGTCGACATCTTTCCCGTCGGCTTCGACAATCCTCTCCGTCTTGAATTTTTCGGTGACGATATCGAGTCGATTCGTGAGTTTGATCCGCTGTCGCAACGCTCTCTTCATCAACTCGACACCGTCGCCTTCGTCACTTCCCTCTTCCTCGATGATGAATCGCTGACACGTAGCCGTATGGACGATTTTTTCGATACCCGCGCAATGCTGGTTTTTGACGGTATGGATGAAATCATACAACGCGTGGCGGAATCGGATCAGGCGGAATTACCCATAGCGCTGAAAGCACGCTTCCCCTCGCTGATGTATTCCGTTGTCCCGCAACAGTGCGGCGCAACAGTGGAGGGGGCGAGCGAATCCCAGCCTTCGATGAACGGCTCTATCCGCCAACTGCGGGAGACGATCGCGCAACTCACTGAGCGCGGAATGGCAGTGCATCTCGTTGCCGACTCGGTCGAGCAAATGCAGCGTCTCGAAGAACTGCTGCACAGTGCCGTAGAGGTCGCTGACGATGACCCGCTACCACCTGAGTCGGCCGCGTACCATCTGCATTACTGCCCTCTTACCGAAGGCTTTATCCTGCCGTCTCTCGGGCTGGCTGTGCTTACCGAACATCAGATCTTCAATCGGCGCCATATTCAAAAACGGACGGCCAGGGGCATCAAGGGACTGTCACTCCGTGATATGAAACAACTCCGCATCGGTGATTACGTGGTCCATGCGGACAAGGGAATAGGGAAATTCCTCGGTTTCGAAACCATCACCGTCAATGGCGGGTTGCAGGAAACAGCGAAACTCGTGTACGCTGAAGAAGACACGCTGTACGTGAATCTGAACTACATCAACAAGTTACAGAAGTACAGTTCGGAAGAAGGACAACTGCCACGACTCTCCAGGCTCGGCAGCGGTGCCTGGGAGCGCATGCGCGCAAAAACCAGGAAGCGACTCAAAGACATCGCCCGCGACCTGATACAACTCTATGCTCAACGCAAGCTGTCCGAAGGACATGCGTTCTCGTCCGACACGAGCTGGCAAAAGGAAATGGAGGCGTCATTTCTTTACGAAGATACACCGGATCAGGCGAAAGCGACGGTGGACGTCAAACGCGACATGGAGCAACCGGTGCCGATGGACCGGCTGGTCTGTGGAGATGTCGGCTATGGGAAAACGGAAGTGGCTGTGCGTGCGGCGTTCAAGGCAGTACTCGACGGAAAGCAGGTTGCCGTGCTCGTCCCCACAACCATTCTCGCTCAACAGCATTACCACACCTTCCATGATCGCCTGCACCGCTACTCTGTGGTGGTGGAATCGATCTCCCGCTTCAAATCGACCAGGGAACAGAAAGATGTCATAGCGAAACTGTCCCGCGCTTCCATCGATATTCTCATCGGAACGCATCGCCTGCTCAGCAAGGATATCGATTTCAGAAATCTCGGCCTGCTCATTATCGACGAGGAGCATCGTTTCGGTGTGACCGCCAAGGAAAAACTGAGGCAACTCCGGAGTAACGTCGACACGCTCACCATGACCGCAACCCCGATTCCTCGTACGCTCAATTTCTCCCTGCTCGGAGCCCGCGATCTTTCCATAATAGAAACACCACCGAAAAACAGGCTCCCGATCGAGACACATATCCTTCAATTCGAACGCGAGGCCATCGTCGAGGGAGTCGAACGCGAACTCGAACGTGGCGGACAGATCTTTTTTGTCAACGACCGTGTTCAGGATCTCGAGGAACTTGCCGACACCCTCCGCGGGTATCTTCCCGGTGTGCGCATATCTGTCGCACACGGACAAATGAAGGGAAGTGAACTTGAACGCGTCATGCTGCGATTCATGGAGAAGAAGATCGATGTGCTGGTCGCCACAAAAATTATAGAAAGCGGCCTTGATATCCCGAATGCGAACACAATTTTCATCAACAAGGCGCATCATTTCGGGCTGGCCGAACTGTATCAACTGCGCGGCCGCGTGGGCCGGTCGAATGTGCAGGCCTATGCCTATCTGCTGTTCTCTCCCCGTGTGAAATTCACGCGCGAAGCACTCAAGCGGCTGCAGGCCATCGAGGAGTTTTCCGAACTCGGGACGGGATTCCAGCTTGCGATGCGTGATATGGAAATCCGCGGCGCCGGGAATCTGCTTGGCGCCGAACAAAGCGGCTTTATCAGTGAGATCGGCTTCGATCTCTACATGGCCACACTCGATGAAGCAGTACAGGAGTTGAAGGCGGAGGAATTCGCCGGCCTGTTTCCCGATGAGGAACGGCCGTTGCGTCCTCGTGCCGATGTGGTCATGGAACTCGGTCTCGACTCCTATCTGCCGCACGGCTACGTGCGGAACGCAACCGAGCGCTTCGACCTGTACAAACGACTCTATAATTGCGAGACCGACGAAGAAATCGATGAGATCGCAGCCGAGCTCACGGATCGTTTCGGCGTGCTTCCCCGCGAAGCACAGGATCTGCTGTATTCCGTACGCGTTCGTCTGATCGCCGCACGTATCCGGCTCGCCCGTGTAACACTTGAGCAGACTCGCCTGAACATCGCTATGCCCCCGCCCGATGACGAAGTATTCTACGAACGCCATTTTCAAACCCTTATGGCCTGGGTGCTCACGAACCGCGAACGCGTGAAAATGGAGCAGGACAACAAGCAGGTCCGCATTCTCGTCAACAATATCAAATCCCCCGAAGAAGTGCGTACATTGATGCTGGAGATGGAGGAGGTTGTCACCAATGCTGGAGAATGAGCTTCGTCCGGCAAAAGAACGCGCCGCGACATGGTTTATCGCTGCGGTGATGGTCGCTGCCCTGCTGTGGTTTGCAGGGCAGGCCGGCTGGTTCTCTCCGCAGGAACAAGAGACGATTCCGGCTGCCGTTTCACTGGATACAGGAAAAAATATCAGCATGAGAAGAGGACTCGCCCTCCCCGTGTTGCCGATCGAGGAGCTGCGCAATCGCGTGAATGCTGCCGCCTGTGTACAATTACATGCGAATGGCGTGAACTGGATTCTCATCCGCCTGCCGCTGTGGATACCCTCCCCCCGCCGCCTCGAATACGATGGCTTCGATTTCATCCGTGTGCAGGATATCGTGAGGCAGGCGCGTGCTGCAGGCCTCGGTGTCAGCCTTTCCCCTGTGTACTGGGACGGCAGCACAATGCATGATCAACCCCCGGTGAAGATCACGAGCAGCTTTCTCCAGCAGTATCGCGACATGCTCCTCGACATCGCGGCAATCGCGCGGGAATGCGGCGCAGACGCACTGTTGCTCGACGGGCTGTTCGGAAACCCGGCCGTGTCGGCCACAGACTGGCTGCAACTGCTTGAAGATATCCGTGGGGTCTTCTCCGGAGCGCTGGAGGCACGACTGGGCAGGGGACACACCCCGATGATGTATATCCGGCAGCTCGATGGCGGTATACTGTCTGCGCCTGACCGGCAGAATGCGCCCGGAGCAGCAGTCAATGACACCTTGTTTGCTGCATACAGAAATGAAGCGGGAAGTGAAACAAAGCTGTTTTTTGCAATGCGTGATGTCGATACCTACGCAGCCGACGGTATGCCCTGGATTCCTGTTCTCTCCCGGCCCGGCAACAGTCTCGCCAGGGCGGCAACAATGCTGTATCTCCCCTTCATTCTGCCAGATACCAGTGATGGATTCTTTCTCTCCGGATCGGAGGTATTCGAGCAGCTCAGTGACACTGAAGCAGAAGGTTCACCACTTGCCCGACGCCTGCGTGCACTCCGTCAGATGGTCATCTCCAACGCACTGGAACGACGTGCGCGCGAACATACACTCCGATAGCGTCATCCTCTGCGTTTCCTTATTACTCTCCGGGGAGGATTGTCCCGTGCCCCGCCCGGGATCTACCCCGTGCGACGGCCCGCGGACGCTTCGGGTGGCAGGGCAAGAACATCGATGGAGCCGGCGCGGGGAACGGGTACGTCGAGGAGGCGGTCGTCAATCCGTCTGCCGGTCCGTGAGTCCGAGAAGACATACCCATGCGCAGTGAGTGGCGCAATCAGTTCCGGCCATGCAATACCCCGCTCCTCAAGTATATAGGTGGCCAGTTCGAAAACCACGGCAGGGCGCTGTATCGAGATCGTGCTTGCGGCGCCGCGCAGCACTTCGTATTCGTAGCCGTCAGTATCGATTTTGATGAACGCGACGTCGTCAATCCCCTCAGTCTCGCAGTAGGCGTCGATGGTCAGATAGCGGTCGACCGTAGCATGCGAACTACCGAGATGCACAGGGTGCCGCTCTCCCCGGAGGGAATCGATACGCCAACTCGAATAGCTGACATAGGACTCGCTCACATCGACGGTATCGGAGACAAATGTCTTTACGCGGTGTATCCGCGAGGCCAGTCCGGGGTTCACGTGCAGATTCCGATCGAAACGCTCGTTCGCGTAATCCGACGGTTCGAATGCATGTATTGTCGCAAGCGGAAATTTCCGCGCATATTGCAGACTCATCACTCCGGCATTCGCACCGACATCGAGGATCGTGACTGGTACATCCACAGGGACGACGTCAGGAAGGACATGCTTCTGAAAGGACCCGAAAAGAAAGAGAGACAGATCAATCCCCTCGGCAAGATCCAGTTCGTATGTAATGCCATCGATGACCTTGCTGCGATGACGACGAACGCCAAAAAAACGGAGCGACCGGTAGAGCATGTTTGCGATACGTATTTTCTGTCGCGTCGATAGATTCATCGCGGGCGCTCCGTCTTCATCCGGTACACCGCACAACGGCTGGTGGACGGGAGATTTCTGTGTTCGTGTCCACCCATATCACATATTTCTCCTGTACTGTCCTCCGACATCATAGAGGCCGGTGGATATTTGTCCGAGCGAAGCGACTTTGACACATTCGAGCAACGCATCGAAGACATTGCGATGCTCCTGTGCGGCGTGCTGCACTGATGAGATTGCCTCGGGGGAAGCGGTGGCATTACGCTGCTGGAAAGCACGCAGGTTTTCGATCTGCTGCAGCTTTTCGGCCTCGGTGGAACGCATCAGTTCAGGTGGCTGCATTTCCGCATCGCCGGGATTCCGTTTGCGCAGGAACATATTGACGCCGACGATGGGGAGTTCACCGGAATGTTTCCTGTGCTCATACAGCATTGATTCCTCCTGAATTTTCCCCCGCTGATACATCGTCTCCATCGCGCCGAGCACACCACCGCGATCCGAGATGCGACGGAATTCCAGGAGCACGGCTTCTTCGACGAGATCGGTCAGTTCCTCGATAATGAAAGCCCCCTGCAGAGGATTTTCGTTTCTGGCGAGACCGAGCTCCTTGTTGATAATCATCTGTATGGCCAGGGCGCGCCGTACACTTTCCTCGGTCGGCGTGGTAATCGCTTCGTCATACGCATTGGTATGCAATGAATTGCAGTTGTCATAGATGGCGTACAAGGCCTGCAACGTTGTACGGATGTCGTTGAAATCGATTTCCATCGCGTGCAGACTGCGTCCGCTGGTCTGTATATGGTATTTGAGTTTCTGTGAGCGGTCATTTCCCCCATAAAGCCGCTTCATGGCAACCGACCATATGCGGCGTGCAACGCGTCCTATCACTGCATACTCGGCGTCGACTCCGTTCGAGAAAAAATAAGAGAGATTCGGAGCGAATTCATCTATGTGCATACCGCGTGAGAGGTAATACTCCGCATAGGTGAAGCCGTTCGCGAGCGTGAAAGCCAGTTGGGATATCGGATTGGCGCCTGCCTCGGCGATGTGATACCCGCTGATGGAAACGGAATAGTAATTGCGGACACGGTTGCGCACGAAGTTTTCCTGAATATCGCCCATCATGCGCAATGCAAATTCGGTAGAAAATATGCATGTGTTCTGTGCCTGGTCTTCCTTGAGAATGTCGGCCTGGACGGTACCGCGGACGACGGACATCGCTTCACTGCGTATACGCGCGTACTCCTCTTCCGGGAGGATACCGTTCCCGACGAAGAAATCCCCCGACACACCCAGAGTTCCGAGGCCGAAATAACGGTGGACCTGGCCTTCCTCAAGCAGCGCTGGATTATTGAGTTCGCGCAACATGCCGGCAACATCCCCGATACCGGTATACACCGGACGCGAAATGTTCAACGAGGCATAGTGAGCATCGATGGCCTGTTGCGCCTGCTCGAACACACCGTTGCGTACCAGCCACTTTTCGACTTCCTGATCGATGGCGGTATTCATGAACATGGCGAGTATCATCGGCGCAGGCCCGTTGATGGTCATGGAAACTGATGTCGTCGGCGCAGTCAGATCGAACCCGCAGTAAAGCTTCTTCATGTCGTCGAGCGTACAGATACTTACACCGGCATTGCCGATTTTTCCGTAGATGTCCGGACGCTCATCAGGGTCCTCGCCGTAGAGCGTGACCGAGTCGAAGGCCGTGGAAAGACGTGCGGCGGGGAGTCCTTCACTGACATAATGAAAGCGCCGGTTGGTACGTTCGGGAGTCCCTTCCCCGGCAAACATGCGCGTCGGATCCTCATTCTCCCGCTTGAATGGAAACACGCCCGCAGTGTAGGGATAGCTGCCCGGGACATTCTCGAGCAGAATCCATCGCAGGATATCTCCCCGATCCCGGTAGCGGGGCAGGGAGACCTTGGGTACGCGCGTCCCCGAGAGCGTCGTGTGGTGCAACGTGGTCACGATCTCGCGGTCGCGGGTACGCGTCGTCAGCGTCTCCTTCGCGTATGCTTCACGTGCATCCTCCCATTGATCGAGCAGGGCGAGATTCTCCGCTGCTATGTTCGCACGGAAATATTCAATCTGAGTATCGAGCAGATTGAACAGATCCTGCCGCACTTCGATCGATGAAATTTCCACGACCCCGCCAGCGCCGGAAATATTCAACTCCCTCCGGTCTGTGGCTTCGACCAGTGCGACCCGCGCACCTTCGAGCTGTCCCCACCGTCGAGCGAACTCCGCCTGTTCCTCCACCCACGTTTTATAGTCCTGCACAGAATCGGCGATTTCCGAAAGGTAACGCGCGCGTTCCGGTGGGATCACCGCCGCCTTGTCCGGCAGCAGACGTTCGCGTCCGAATTCCGTTGTCCATGTGACACCGGTCTGAGCACCGAGGGTCCGCACGATATTCCAGAACAGGTGATGTGTACCGACGTCGTTGAATTGGCTGGCAATGGTCGGATACACCGGAAGCTCGTCATCAGCGACATCGAAGATTGTTCGATTGCGCTTGTACTGTTTGCGTATGTCCCGCAAGGCATCCTCGGCCCCGCGCTTCTCGTACTTGTTGAGCACGACAATATCCGCAAGATCGAGCATGTCGATTTTCTCTAGCTGTGTCTGCGCACCGTATTCCGGTGTCATCACGTACATGCTCACGTCGACGAGATCCACAATTTCCGAATCGCTCTGCCCTATCCCGGCGGTTTCTACAATCACGAGATCGTAGCCTGCGGTTTTGCACAGATCGATGGCACGGTGCAGTGCCCGCGATGTCGCGGTGTTGGCTGCCCGGGTCGCGAAACTCCGCATGAAGACCCGCGGATGTCCTTCCGGCTCGGTCGCCGCAATCGCATTCATCCTGATCCGGTCACCGAGTAACGCTCCGCCAGTCCGTCGCTTCGAAGGATCGACCGAGAGTATGGCGATATGCATATCGGAAAAAGACTGCAGAAAGCGCCGCACGATTTCATCGGTCAGTGAACTTTTCCCTGCGCCACCGGTGCCGGTGATGCCCAGGACGGGTACAACGCGCTCATCCGGAAGCGGGACCTCCACCTCGTCATGGTGTTCGAGTGCTGTCAGGGCGACAGCGAGGAGCTTCCTGTCACGCAGCAACACACCGTTCGATGTACTCAACGGTTTTCCGTCGATGAACATGTGTTCTTCCTCGATACGCAGCCTCTCATCCTGCCCCGCTGCAAAATCACAGGTCTCGAGAACGACGTTGATCATTCCCTGCAGACCGAGCTCGCGGCCATCCTCGGGAGAGAACACACGATCGATTCCGTAGGCATGCAGTTCCGCAATTTCTTCCGGAACAATGACACCACCCCCGCCCGCAAACAACCGGATATGCGCTGCACCCCGTTGCACGAGCAAATCCTTCATGTACTTGAGGTATTCCATATGTCCGCCCTGATACGAAGAGATGGCAATCCCCTGTACATCCTCCTGGATCGCGGCATCGACAATCTCGGCAACGGAGCGGTTGTGTCCGAGATGGATGATCTCCGCCCCGCCGGCCTGCAGAATGCGGCGCATGATGTTGATGCTCGCATCATGCCCGTCGAAGAGCGATGCGGCTGTAACGAGACGGATATTGTGCTTCGATGTGTATGCTGTGCTTTCCATGGGGATACCGGGCTTGGTCTGAAACTGGAATACGTGAATTTTATTCTGTCCCCTCGCAGTCCTCCGTGACGCGCGTGCACTTATCAGCTGCTGCGTCCGAAGCGCCGGTCGAGTTCGTCGAGTGAGAGTTTGATGACAATAGGCCGGCCGTGGGGACAAACATAGGGGTTGGATGTCGCAAAGAGTTGATCGATCAGATGCTGCATCTCGGCAGCATTGAGTTTATCGCCCGCCTTGATGGCGGCGCGACACCCGTAGGATGCCGCAACATTATGACGCCTGTCGGTTATGCCGGCATGCTGATACTCTTTGAACTGTTCGAGCATCTCCTCCAATATGTGTTCTTCCATTCCGGGACGGACATCCTGCGGCACTGCCTCGACTGCAACCGAATCCGGAGCGGAAAGCCGCAGTGTGAAGCCCAGCCGCTGCAGTTCCGAATTCAACTCGCTGATCAGGGCGAAATCCCCCGCCGACATCCGGAAGCGGTGCGCGAAGAGCATTTGCTGGGCGAAGGAGGCATTGTCCTCCAGCGCGGCCAATCCCTTCTCGTACAGAATCCGTTCATGCGCCACATGCTGATCGACAATCATCAAACCGGACTTGATCGGTGTAAATATATACTTGTTGTGCAATTGCCAGAGAAACTGAATATCCGATACCGGCTTTTCGCTGGGAAGAATCACGGTGTCCGTCTCATCAGTTCCCCCACCGGTATCGTTCCGGCTCGTTCCGCTGCCCTGCCCCGCGTCTATGTCAAGGGAACGGAAGAGATCATCGATCTGCCGGGGGTCCATGTGACCTCCGGCGGCCGGACGATCGTCCATCCCGCGGCGGAGCGAGGAGAAGGAATCGTATTTTTCCTCCGGCCGGTCACCCCGTTCATGCGCATCGGAAAAACGGGTTCGTGAGAAATCACGCTCTCCACCACCGGACCCCTGCTGCGGGTAGCCGGAACGTTGTGTGTCAGCATCCATACCGGGGACGTCGCCTGCTCTGTCCCGCGTGACGTCCTGCGCCTGATCACTGTCACGGAAGGAGATACTCGGGGTCAGGTCATGGTGATAGAGACTCTGCCGGACCACTGCATTGAGAATGGTGTAAATATTCCTGTCGTTTGAGAATTTTACTTCGAGCTTCGACGGATGAACATTCACATCAATCTGTTTCGGATCGATATTCAGGAAAAGAAGATACATCGGGAACGCACCCTGATCGATCATCTGGTCGTAGGCACTGACCACGGCGTGGTTAAGGTAGCGGCTGATGACATAGCGGCCGTTGACGAAAAGGAATTGTTCGCCACGCGATTTCCTTGCGAAACTCGGACGCCCGATATATCCGGTCACGGTAATCAGATCGGTCTCCTCGCGAACAGGCAGCAGTGATTCGGCGACGCGATCACCGAACAGATAGGCAACGCGTGCAGGGAGATCGCCCGGCAGAGCATCATATACCGTCGTTCCGTCGGAAATGAAGGTGATATGCACATGCGGATACGACAGCACAAACCGTTGAATCGAGTCGGCGATATGCTTGTATTCCGTTGCGTTGGTCTTGAGAAACTGACGTCGTGCGGGCGTGTTGTGAAACAGATTCTTCACGCTGATTGACGTGCCTCTCGCTCCCTCTACTTTCCCCCGTTCCTCGATGTTGCCTCCCTCGATGCGAAGAAACGTGGCGATGTCTTCCTCTGCGTTGCGTGTGCGCAGTTCCACTTTGGCTACGGAAGCGATCGACGGCAGTGCCTCACCGCGAAACCCGAAGGTCATGATGCGTTCAAGATCCTCGAGGCTGCGCAACTTGCTTGTGGCATGGCGCTCGAGAGCCAGCAGGGCGTCTTCTTCGCTCATGCCCGAACCATCGTCGATCACCTGAATGAGCGTCTTCCCGGCATTGCTGATATTCACCGTGACATGTTCCGCCCCGGCATCGATGGCGTTTTCCACCAGTTCCTTCACTACGGATTCAGGACGCTGGACGACCTCCCCCGCAGCGATCTGATTGGCGAGATGCAGCGGCAGTTTCCGTATCAGGGATGTGGAAGTATCGTCGGACATGATTCACATCATAAATTGGTAGAGAAAATACACGAGAATAAACAGAACGAGCAGAACGATCAACGGTCGGTGCCCGCCTCGGCGCACGTTGCTCTCGAATTTGAACTGACGCCGGCGGCGATTCTGTTCATCCTTCGATGGATCGTAGTAGCGCGGATTGTAGTCAAAACGCCTGGGACGATGTCTTGGCAGAAACATGACCATACCTCCATTTACCGGCCTTCGTCATCCTCGACAGTGATTTCATCCTCGGTACGGAGCCCGCCGAAAAGAGCCCGGACGAAGGAATCATCATCGAAGACCTGCAGGTCGTCTATCTGTTCGCCGACGCCGATATATTTGACGGGCATGGACAGTTCACTGCTGATCCCGATCACCACTCCGCCCTTGGCGGTGCCGTCGAGTTTGGTGACGACCAGACCGTTGACGCCGACGGCGTCGGTAAACTGTTTCGCCTGTTGAATGGCGTTCTGTCCCGTGGTCGCATCGAGCACGAGCAGTACGTCATGCGGGGCATCGGGAAGAATCTTGTTCATGACGCGTTTGATTTTCTTGAGTTCCTCCATGAGGTTTGCTTTTGTGTGCAGCCGCCCTGCGGTGTCGATGATAACGACATCTGCCTCGCGTGATATCGCGGCTTGCAGGGTGTCGAAGGCGACGGCGGCAGGGTCGGACCCATGCGCCTGTTGTATGATATCCACACCGGCGCGCCGTGCCCAGACTTCAAGCTGCTCATTGGCGGCGGCACGGAAGGTATCGGCTGCACCGATGATCACCTGCTTTCCGGAACTGCGGTAGTTATAGGCAAGTTTGCCGATAGTCGTCGTCTTTCCGACACCGTTGACGCCGACGACCATGATGACATAGGGCGAGATTCCTTCGGGCAATTCGATGGCGATGCCATTCGTGCTGACCTGGTGATGCCGAAACAGCGCGGAGACCTCCTCGCGCAACAGACGATGCAGCTCGTCGGCATTCTCGTACCGTTCCCGTTTGACTCGCTCACGAAGCCGATCGATGATGTGGGCCGTTGTCGCCACACCAACGTCACCGAGAATGAGTATCTCCTCGAGTTCGTCGAGCAATTCGTCGTCGATTTTTCGTTTGGCCTTGATAACACGGGACACACTTGCCATGACCGTGTCACGTGTCTTACTGAGACCATCTTTGAGTCTGTTGAATTTGAGTTTGTCGAGAAAGCCCATAGGTATTTCAGTATTGGTACGTGAAATGACCCGCGCTCGTCAGCGGGTACCACGATGTTGTTTGAGAATTTTGAAAAACCGTTCGGCATAAACGTAGAGCGACGCGACGATCAGGCCGAGGGTCACTGTCATAAACAATGTAAGGACAACATTCGTCCCTCCATCGCTGAAAAGAGCGATGACGAGCACCACACCGATACCGACCACAGCGGCCTTGCCAAGCATATTGCTTTGCACGATGACGCCGGTGCGCTTGCGCAGATACAATCCGCCGAGAAAAATCAGAACATCCCGGGCTATCACAATGATACCGAACCACAATGGAATCATGCGTGTGACGATCATCAGCAGGACGACGGCGGAAATGAATACCTTGTCAGCCAGGGGATCGAGCAGGCGGCCGAGTTTGGATTCGCCGCCGAAGTTGCGCGCAAGCCAGCCATCCGCCAGATCCGTCAGATAGGCAAAAAATCCAAGCCCGGCAATCAGCAGCTGATTCCCGCGTGGATCATCGAAAAGGATCACGAGCGGAAGCACCAGCAACATGCGCACTATGCTGAGGAGGTTGGACGGAGTCGTCAGACTCTCATTCTCCTTTCGGGGGTCGTTTTTTTTCTTCCTGCTCATGGCTTACCTGATGATGGCAAATTTACCAAGTTTCGCTTCAACTTCCTTCCCTTCCGCATTACTGCCGGTTGCATGGAAGAGGTAAACACCCGCAGGGATGTGTGTCCCATGCTCGTTGCGCGTATCCCATTCCACACCTCCGTTTCCATCGCTCTCCGCCACCTCCGCAATAAAAAGACCTGACAATGTGTAGATCCGGATAGTCGCACGGGGAGTCAGATTCGCAAAGGTGACGACATGCTGTCCGTGCACCGGTTTGAGCGGATTCGGGTACACAAATACGTCATCGAGGGTCTGCCGGTTCAGAATCACACCCACAGTGCTGCCAGCGCCATTACCAATGATGGATCCCGAGATGCAGCGGACATGACGGACCTTGAGAACGTACTCCCTGCCCAGTGCGCCGATGCGTGCATCATCGCTGACGGTGATACGCACAAGCGCGGGTTGCCCGGGATCCGGTTCGGCTGTTTCCACCGTGCCGTCGGGGAGGAATTCGTAATGCGCCGGGTTCCCGGCTGTCGTCGCATCCACCGGCGCGCTGAACCAGACATCGAAGCTGCGGGGCGGATGATACTCGACACGTGCAATATAACATTCGTCGCGTACGGTATTGCGAACTTCAAAAGGACCGTACGTCGCGTCCGCGAAAGGAATCCCCTCCCCGTCACGCAATCCGCTCAGTGAAAGTCCATAGTCGCCGTCGTTCAGCGATCCGAAACTCAGCAGCAGGGTGTACTCATCGAGGAGAAGCACGCTGACGGGCTCGGTACGTCCCTCGAGACGAAAATGTGAGGGAGAAGGAATGCCCGTGCCCATGCTCTGTGACACCGTCAAACGTAACTGCCCCCCACCGACGAATACGATACTGTCAATACGCGCTGTTTCGTGGGGCCGGAAAAGTCGGGAAAACACTCTTGGGCTTTCCGGCGGACTCCTCTGTTCATCATAGGCACTGATCGCATACATCAACGTCGTACCCGGAAGCAGCGTCGGGTCGGTCAACTGTATCGGCGCGGCGAATGTCCCCATCAATTCCATATTCCCCGGGTCTTCACCTTTGTAGAGCCGGTACTCAGGCGCAGGCACACCCGTGGTCCATGAAATGCGCGTGCTCCGGCTGTCGATATAATGCACATCCAATGAACGTGGTGGCTCCGGACCGCTATACGGAAGATCACGCTCAAAAAATATCACACTGTCCGGAGTTGCGAATGCGATGACCGGAATACCGTTGCCATCGAAATCAGCCACCGCAACCGCGTCGGTGTTGACCAGCGGGTATTGCCAGATGATGTCATACTCCCGCGTGACGCTATTGAAATCAACAACATACATCTCCGGAAACGAAGAAATAATCAACTCCAGCTCGGGGTCGTCGTCGATATTCGCCGCCGTCAGACTGTTGCGGATGCGCGTGAACGCACCGTACTGCGCACTTTCGGATACGCCGTGAAATTGCACATTCCACAGCGCTTCGAGCCGGTTGTTCGCGTCGAGACGGAAGATACCGAACACCCAGAAAGGCACGACATCGTCGCCCGCCGTCCGGAAGCCGAGCGCGAACTCATCACGACCATCTCCTGTGAAATCTCCGGCAGCGACAAAGTCCCCCCCCTCGATAAAATCATTTTCCGACCCCCAGATCACATCGAAGTTCGCACCGTCGTATTCGACGATGAAGAAATCAGCATCACGATCGCCCAGCAGAATATTCGGCCGTCCGTTGCCATTGAAGTCGCCGGTGGCCGCGCGCGATGCATTGAAGCTGTTGTACGGTTCACTGCCGGGTGACGTCGGATTGACGATACGCGCTTTCTCCGTGACCGTGCTGCCAGTCCACTCAAACACCCCGAAGGTCGAATCATCGATGATTGCAAGCAGTTCGAGCTGACCGTCGCCGGTGACATCGGCGATATCGACCGACCAGAAGCTGCCGTCAACGGTGTCGGCCCAGATACGCTGCGAGGGGAAGCCATCGGCTTTCCCGCGATAAAGAAAGCCGTCACGCACAAAGGAAGTCAGCAGTTCCGGATAGCCGTCACCGTCGAGATCGCCACTTCCACGGGGGAATTCCTTCCCCTGGGCACCGTCGCCGACACGCGTGAAACCAAGCCCGTTGAACTCCCAGGCCTGAAAATCATTGTCCTCACGGATATTGTTCATCAATAATTCCGGAACACCGTTCCCATTGAGATCCGGTGTCATACGCGCAAGTCGTCCGAGAGGTAATGACCAGGGTTTTTGATTGAAGCCGAATGCGCTGATCGGTGGTGGAACGGTGAAGGTGAAATTCCGGCCGTCCTCCTCGCGCAGAATGGTCTCGAGGCCGACGGCGTTTTCGGCCGAGAGGTAGTATTCATAGGTCCTTCCGGGCGTGAAATACTGCGGGCCCAGATAAATATGATGACTGCGTCCGATAAAGAGATTGTTTTCCGACTGCCCTTCCGCCGACACCCACTGAAATGGTGCGGTGGATCCCTGTTCGCGAAACCAGAGCTTGCCCAGTGTGGGGTCATCGGTCGTGAAGCCGGCGGAGATGCCGTATGAGCTGGCCTCGACCGCAGGGACCAACAGTGCACCGAGAATACGTGGCGGTGTTCTGTCGATGTGAATGACGACACGATCTTCGAGCGTTATGCCCTTCTCGCTTTCCGCCGCGAGTCGGATCGTGTAGCTGCTGTCAGGCAGGAATTGGATGTCCCAGACCGCCAGTTCCTCATCGATCACCTGCCGGTTTACCGGGTCGCTCAAAGGGAACCAGCGGGAGGGATTGGCCCCAACGCCGTATTGGAGCGTAAAGCCACGCATGATCGGCGAGGCTGCAGTCCCGTGAATCCGTATGCTTACGGCATCGGTAGCGAAGTCGGTACCAGGCGCGGTAATGCGGACGACGGAGGGGTTGTCGAGCGCCACAGCTCTGTCGGCACGCAGCAAGCCTGCGCCATAACGCTCGTCCCAGCCCTGTGGCCCGAGATCTTCTGCGGAAGCGATAAGAATACCACGGACTTCCTCCGGCCCGAAATGCGGATGGCGTGAGAGTAGCAGTGCGGCAACACCGGAGACAAAGGGTGCCGCGGCGGAAGTACCGTAAAACGGCGTGTATCTGCCTTCAAGATCCGTTGTGAGAATATCCGAGCCCGGCGCCGCGATGTCGACCGTCTGTCCGTAATTCGAGTAGCCAGCGATAATGTCATTGGAGGCCAGAGCGGAGACGGATATCGTTTCGTCATACGCGCTCGGATAGTGCAGAGCGGCGGACTGTGAATTCCCTGCGGAAGAGACCATCACCACTCCACGCGCATACGACCACCGGATAACGTCACGCAGAACGCGGGAATATACCACGTCACCGAAACTCATATTGACGACACGCGCACCGTTCGATACCGCATAGGCAAGCGCACGTGCGACATCGCCTTCCGCCCCGAAGCCGCGTGCGTCAAAGGCACGAAGCGTCATGATGCGACAGTCCGGCGCGACTCCTGCAATACCGATGCCGTTGTCGGTGGCAGCAGCGATAATACCCGAAACGCTTGTCCCATGTCCCATCTCATCGAGGGGAAGCGGATCGGGATCGCGGTAATCCCCCCCCGCGGCATTGCCGGGATGAGGCTGATCAACAAAATCATAGCCGAGCACATCGTCTATAAAGCCGTTGCCATCGTTGTCGATACCGTCGAGATCCCCGCTGATACCGTCACGGATTTCATCCGCGGGCCAGGGATCGAAACGCCCGTTCCCGTTGATGTCCTCGGCAGTATTGATCCAGTGTTGCGTCCGGAGATCCGGATGATCGAAATCTATACCCGTGTCAATCACGGCAAGGACGATGTCGGAGTTCCCGCGCGTCGCGTTCCAGGCCTCCACGATCCCGATGCGATGCATGCCCCACTGGCTGTCCCATGCCGAATCCGAAGGAAGCGAATGCAGCCGCAGTATTCCTTCGCGTTCGGCATAGCGTACCTCGGGAAGGCGGGATAATTCCTCAACGAAATATTCAAGGTCCGTCCCCTGCCGGGGCGTCAGCAGATACAGATCGGCCAGCGGATGCTCCTCGTCCATGCCGGCCTTGGCCAACCCGTTGTTATCAAACATCGGTTGCGGCGTGGCACAGCCATAGCGATCGAGCACTGCATGGAGACCTGCGGACGCAAAGCGTAAACCAGTGAGGCCCTCCACCGCACGCTGGTCATGGAATACCTTGACGAAGACACGCCTTTGCGCCGGTGACGACGTATCGGACGTGGTGGCATGCTGTGCGATCGCATACTGTGAGAACAGAAAGAACGGAGAAAGAAAAAGCAGAGCGGTGCGCACCGATGTCAGCTTCCGAAGTATGCGGGGACGGAGCTGTCTCAATCTTCGAGATCCTCCTTTCGCATGTTCTCTTCGATGGGAACTGGATAGTCACCGGTAAAGCAACCCGTACAATAGCCCCGTTTCCCATCATGGTCGACGGTGCCCAGCATTTTATCGATCGAGAGATAGGCCAATGAATCAGCGCCGATCTCCTGGCAGATGCTTTCGACATCCTCATGATGCTGCTGTGCGATCAATTCCTCGCGGCTGGGAAAATCCATGCCGTAGGGACAGGGCCGAATGATGGGGGGCGAACTGATACGGACATGCAATTCCGCGGGGTTGGCCTCACGAATAAGGTTGATGAGCAGACGACTGGTCGTGCCCCGGACGATACTGTCATCTATAATGACGACATTCCGGCCCTCGATCACACCCTTGACCGTATTGAATTTCATGCGCACTTTCACTTCGCGCTTTTCCTGTCCCGGCTGAATGAACGTCCGTCCGATATAGTGATTACGGATCAATCCGATCTCAAGACGTGTATCCGAGCCATCCTTGCCTGCGCGACGCACAAAGCCGACAGCAGCAGTATTCGAACTGTCTGGTACAGCCATGACGAACACCGGTTCGTCATCCCTGGCCTGCACAGGAGCTTCCTCCGCCAGAGCTTTTCCGAGCCGGCGGCGGATCTTGTCCACGTTTTCCCCGAATATTTTTGAATCCGGTCTCGAAAAATAAATGAACTCGAAGATACAGTGATGATACTTTTCAGGTTCATAGTGCAACCGGCGCTGTACCGGCTGTCCTGACATATCCATGCGATGGTCAAAAAACAGCACCTCTCCCGGTTCGATATCCCGGACGTACTCTGCCTGCATGATATCGAGCGCACAGGTTTCCGATGCAATAATCCAGGTTTCTCCGAGACGGCCGATGCACAGGGGACGGAAACCGTGCGGATCGCGGGCGGCGATCAGTGTTTCACCGTGCAGCATGACCAGAGAGTAGGCACCCTGCACGGTGTTGAGTGCATCCATGATACGATCTTCCGGTGTCTCTGCCTTGCTGCGTGCGGTCAGATGAAGAATAACTTCCGTGTCGGTGGAGGTCTGAAATATGGTGCCCTCCTTCTCCAGCTTCTGCCGCAGCGAACGTGTGTTGGTCAGGTTCCCGTTGTGCGCCACCGCCAGTTGGCCGTCTCGGTAGTTGACCATGAAAGGTTGGATATTCTCCAGATTGTCAGACCCTGTGGTGGAATACCGGTTGTGTCCGATGGCGACATCGCCGACCAGCAGTTTTTCGAGCGTGTCCTGATCGGAAAACACCTCGGTGACCAGCCCCGGCGCTTTAAACACACGCAGGCGGGACGCAGGTGTGTTTCCATTGCTTCGCTGGCAGGAGACGATACCGGAGGCTTCCTGCCCGCGGTGCTGCAGTGAGTGCAGGCCGTAGTAGGTCAGTGTCGATGCGTCCGGATTGCCGTAGACACCGATGATACCACAGTTCGATCTGGGTTTGTCGATTTCCTCATCAGTGATGAGGCGGGAATTGAGAAGGCGATTGTTTGTCATAGTATTGCCGGCCATAGCCGTTGTGCTGATCAGCAGGTACCGTCAGCGAAGCCGAGTCGTATATGGTTGGAGAAAATCCAGCCCCTGTCATTGAGCCAGGCTTCGACGCGCCATGCGCCGGGGGCGGATGCACCAAAAGAGTATTCATCAGTAACGAGTTCCTTTTCCACGCTTCCATTGCAGAGTACCCGAAGACGGGCTTTGACCGGGAGTTCCACATGCAATGCGATACGACCTTCTCCCGGATAGACTGCAAAGTCTCCCGGCAACAGCGTCTCCTCTGCCGAAGTGCCATAAAAGGAAAATCCGCGTGCTTCGCCATGATTTGCATTGGCGACAAAGCATCTGCCTGCGCGCAATGCGTCATAGAACCGCCATTTATCCGTTTCGAACAATGCATCATCGCCTGTGCGAAGCGGTTCGTCGAGAAGGACATGTGTACGCACGGACTTGAACATGACTTTATAGGGAAAGACTTCGACATCGAAGAAACCCATGACGTCAGCCTTGTGCGCGTGCGCGTCGGTGCCGCCGATACCGACGACACGTCGCGAGCGCGCGAGTTCGTCCCAGCGACGTAAGGTGATGTCCGGTGGCGCGGTAATGGATTTCAGCGGGTGGATGAAACGCTGGAATTTGTTTTCATCGGTGAGACCCTCCATCCATTCACTCATATGATTCCAGATTTCAATACCATCGTACTCTGTCGCATCCCATGCGAGCCAGGGATAGGGCGGATGTTCGGGCATGCTGTTCCGCTGCTCGTCCGGATGCGCGATGAAACCGATGCCTCCCTGCTCACGCACCCGCCGCACATACTCCTGCGCGGTGATTCGCACACCGACTGATTTATCGAGTCCGAACGCGAGATAGTGATTTTTGTCTTCGCGGTCATTGATCTCGTAGCCGATCAGAAGCATGACATTCTCACGCCAGCCCTCCCAGCCATCCTGTTTCGGACGCAGAGTATTGTGGTCGCTGAGCATGAGGAAATCCAAACCCACTTCCGCAGCGGCATGCACGATATCGGGGATATCCCCCGTCCCGTCCGAGTATCGTGAATGTATGTGAACCGCGCCGATATATTCGTGCATATGCGAAAAGCCGCATCGTGTACAAAAAGAAAATGTAGCACTGTACACGTGAAAATACAAGGTGGAAAGTGTGGGTCCAGTGTGGGTCAGTGTGGGTGAACAATCTGCGCTGTCCGCTTTTTGGACACGAAGGCACGAAGACAGCAAGACACAAAAAGTTTCTCGAGCGCTTATTATGGAATAAGGAGCGCTCTGCAACCCTTTTCGTGCTCTTTATTCGTGATTTAGTGATTTTGTGGTTTTTTCTTAAGTGTTTTTTTCTTCAATGGTTTTTTCCTTTGATTATTTCTTGCACATTGTTCAATTCCATTTTTCTGGAACAGATATGCGACCTTACATTCCGATGACCCGAATCCACCAGCGCTGCGTTTTTTGTATCATGCTCGCCCTTTCCATGTACAGCTTCACATTTCCGCTTGCGGCACAGCAGAGCATGTTCGTCCCGGAACGTCCCGGGCAGACCTGGAGCACCGGGGTGGCCGGGGCAGGGTATCTGCATATCGAGGGAGGTCTGTCAATGGATCGCGCGTCGTTTACGCCTGCGCGCGTGGAAGGGACGTTCGACGGTGGTGAGGTGTTCAATAATATGGTCTGGCAGGTACCTGCGATGATGTTGCGTCTTGGAATCCGGGAAGGTGTAGAACTGCGCCTTGCAGGGATGTATATGGTAAATTCCTGGCGCTATGATCCAGAGTATTTCGCGCGCGGTCGAAGATCCGGGACTGTTGAGGAAGATGAAGCTTCCGGACTGAACGTATTCTCAGTCGGAATCAAGACAAAACTTTCGTCTGAACGCGGCTGGTTTCCGGAATCGGCCTTCCTTGTTTCAGTGGCGCTGCCTTCATCGGCCTCATCCTGGTTCGATATCGCCCAGCCTGCACCGGATATCGCGATGAGCTTTTCCCACACTCCCGCTGCCGATCTGTCTCTCGGTTATTGCGGCGGACTCTCATGGGACGGTTTCACACCCACTCCCATGGGTTATGCCTCCGCGATGCTCGCCCTCGATCTCGATACACGGATGAATCTCTTCTTCGAATACGGTATGCACATCCATGCGCATGATCCGGTGCTGCACATTGTCAATGCCGGCCTCGCCTTCGCCCTCGACGAGGATCTGATCATCGATGCCCTGCTCGGCTTCGGTATAGGACAACCCGGCGCGACTTCATTACAACCCGCCTATTCCTCCATTGCCCACAGCGACTTCTTTATCGGCCTGGGTGCCGCCTACAGACTGAAATTGAGGAAATAACAACCTCTGCGTATATCACTGGACAGCATGACCGCGCACAGCCAATACGCACCTGTGCGTACAGAACTCCGTGCGTGCTGATGATCTGCCCTTTCTGCCACATACTTGGGCACCTGAACCGACCGGTGGGACCGGAGACAGGGGCGTAGCGGGGTTTTCCTGAGTGACAGCGCCCACATCCAGGGTCCTGGGCAAAGGGTCAGAGACAAATTGTTGCGGACTGTCGCAACAACAGCTCAGCCGAGAATGTCATTGACATGCTGCCAGTTGACGACATCCCAGAAGCCTTCAACAAATTTGGGACGTGCATTGCGATAGTCAATGTAATAGGCATGTTCCCAGACATCGATAGTCAGCAACGCGGTCTTGTTGTGCACAATCGGGGTGTCCGCATTCGACAATTGCAGAAGTTCGAGACTGCCACTCTCATCGACAGTCAACCAGGCCCATCCGGAACCGAACAGCGTGACTGCAGCTTTTGTGAATTGTTTTTTGAATGCATCGAATGTTCCGAAATCACGTGTGATCAGTTCACCGATCCGTCCTCCGGGAGCGCCACCACCCGATGGCGACATACAATTCCAGAAAAACGTATGGTTCCAGATCTGCGCGGCATTGTTGAACAATCCTGTCGCCTTCTCTGCGGCGGCGGTACGAATGACGGCTTCAAGTGTCATGTTGTCATACGGTGTGTCCGCAACCAGGCCGTTCGCATTGTTTACATACGCGGCATGATGCTTGCCGTGATGATAATCAAAGGTTTCCGGACTGAGAAACGGTGTGAGCGCGTCCTTTGAAAAAGGCAATTCAGGGAGCTGAAAGGCCATGGAATCCTCCGTGGATATTGGTAAGAGCACAATGATGGCTTCATAAAAAACATACGCAAATTGCGTAGTGGATTCAACCTGTATGTTGATAGAGATGTACGTCGCGTTGCGGGAAGGGAATACTGATGCCTTCAGCGTCGAAACGCAATTTCATCTGTTCATTGAGACTGAAAAATACGCTCCAGTAATCTGAAGTGCGTACCCAGGGGCGGACGACAAAGTCGACACTGCTGGATCCAAGCTCCATGATGCCAACCGTGGGAGCAGGGTCCTTGAGAATGCGCTCATCTTCAGACAGGACTGCATCGATCACTTCCTTGGCCCGTTTGATATCGTCACCGTAGCCGATACCGAATACCATGTCGATGCGCCGTCTGTCCTCGGCCGTGTAGTTGGTGATGCTGTCCGATGTGATCTGGGCGTTCGGCAGAATCACACGTTTGTTGTCGGGTGTTATCAGTGTGGTGTGGAAAATGGAAATCGTATTGACGGTACCTGAGACACCGCCCGCTTCGACGTATTCTCCTGCCTTGAATGGACGAAACACAATCAGCATCACCCCCGCGGCAAGATTCGCGAGTGAGCCCTGCAGCGCCAGGCCAATGGCCAGTCCCGCCGCACCGACGATAGCGACCAGGGAGGTGGTTTCAATCCCGAGCTGGCCGAGCGCAGCAATGATGACCACGGCCATGAGCAGAGCGAACACCAGACTGCCGGCAAAACGCCCCAGCATAGGGTCAATCTCCCGCTTCGTCATGATGCGTTCAACAAGCTTTACCACCGCCTTCGCCACCCAGCGTCCGAGAATGACAATGACGATGGCAAGGACGATATCCATCGCGTAGAGGCGCACTGTTTGTTCGAGATACGCCAGAAAGTTGTTCATGAGTTGTGCTCCTGTCTGTTGTGGCAAATACTGTGGGATAAACCGGGAAGAACAGCTGCCTCAAGACGCCGTGCAGTACCGGGCTGTTTTTTATATTGAAACGGAGAGGATGTTATTGTTTTGGACGCCGGTGTTTCCCTCTCTTTCCTTGCAGATAGGTTTCACGGACATGGCGGATCGCCTGCGGGTCACCGATAATGGTCAGGCGGTCGTCTTCATGGATGACGGTACTGCCGCGGGGGACGATCACTTGTTCACCCCGGCGCAGCCATGTAACCAGACAGCCTTCCGGCAGATCGATATCCCGAAGGGAGTGATTCATCAACACCACAGTTGCATCGTTCCGCCGGACACTGAGTGCGACCGAACGTTCATCGTGCAGGAGCGCTTCCTTGAGTTCCTGTTCGGATTCGGCGGATTCCCAGATCCGGATGAAGTTGTCATCGTCCACCCTCCCGGCAATCTGCGCCAGAATCCGGAGATGCTGACCGGGATCATTTTCCGGACTTATAAGGAAAAACGTTGCGCTGACGTTCTCCTCCTCATCATGTCCGGTAAGCGGGTTGTTGAACGCGATGTGCACCCCCTGGCGCGCGCGCACCAGTATCATCTCCGCTTCGGTGAGTCCGGCCACACGCAAATGCGGGAGGGCGACCCCGTGTGTGACCGGTGTGGCTCCGATACGTGTGCCTTCGAGAAACTGCCGTGCGATCTCGCGGGATGTATGCGGGATCACATGAGAGAGCCAGAGGGAGACACGACCGACGACATCCTCGAATTCCACCGACTCCTTGATATCGATAACCATACTGCGTGCGACGATCTGATCGAAAGGATCGTCTTCACGCAGTCCTTTTTCCTTGAGTATGCCACGCAATTCGGAGTCAAGCCCACGATACCGGAGGCGTCCGAGACGTTCGAACACATGAAAAATCGCTCCTGTCCGCGCCGTCTTGCCCCTGGCATAGAAGGCATACCAGACGATACCACTGGCGATGAGTACCACGGTGAAAAGAATCGCCGGTAATCCCATTTTCACAACCAGTACGATGGGTGTAAAAATACCGATCAACGGGGTCCACGGATACCAGGGTGTCTTGTAGCCAGGGTCATAGGAAGCGATATGACTCTCACGCATGACAATGACCGCAAGTGATATCAGGGCGAACATCAGAAGTTGAAACGAGCTCGCAAGCTTTGCTATACCGACGGGTTTGAGAAAGACAATGATCAGCACGGTGATACCCAGTGTTGTCAGAATCGATACAACAGGAGTGCCGTGCGCTCCGAGTCGATAGAAAACACGTGGAAGCAGGTGATCTCGTGCCATAGCCAACGGAAAACGTGATGCGCTGAGCATCCCGGCATTGGCCACGGAAACAAAACTCGCCAATGCAGCGATGGAAATAATGATGATTCCGGGACGGCCGAATATGCGTTCCGCCGCCGCTGCTGCCGGTGTCAGACTCCCGGCAAGTTCCTTCATGGGGAGGACACCGACCATCACCAACGTCCCGAGTGCGTACATGATCAGCGCGGTACCCAGTGCGAGAAAAATCCCGCGCGGCAGGTTGCGTTCAGGATTCTCGATTTCCTCCGAGAGACTGGTCACCTTCGTGACACCGGCATAACTGATGTACACGAGACCGGCAGTGGAAAGAATGTTCGCGGTCCCTGCATCGAAAAAGCCTTCGAAGTAATCCGCCTGAACATGCATGACGCCATCACCGATAAACAGGAGCAGTATCAGCAGCAGACCGAGCACCATCAGCACCTGCAGACGTCCACTCTTCCCCGTACCGAACATGTTGAGCAATGCAATGGCAATCGCGAAGGAAACGCCAACCGGAATAATCGGCAACTGTGGAAAGAACAACGCGATGTAGGCGCCCATACCGACAAGTGCGAATGCCACTTTGAGTATCATCGACAACCAGGATCCCAGCCCACCGATGACTCCCGTGACAGGACCGAGTGTCCTGTCCAGAAAGTAGTATGCGCCACCTGCGCGTGGCATTGCCGTGGCAAGTTCTACCGTACAGAACATCGCGGGGATCAGCGGAATCGCCGCGATCAGGTAGCTGAGTATCATCGCTGGTCCGGCCTGTGCAGCCGCAATCCCCGGCAAAATAAAAAACCCCGCACTCAACGTGGCACCCGTAGCGATGGCAAACACATCGAACAATCGCAATTCCTTCCGTAGCCTCTTCTGCCCTGCCTTCTGTCTCATCATTGCCTCCCGGGTGATTGATCTTCCAGAAGAATCCTATTCTGCGGATTGCGCGTCTCGCCGACAGGAGTGACATAAATTGCGGGCGCACCTTTCACCGGACAGGCAAAGGTGCAGGCACCGCATCCCACACAAATCCCGGGATCCACGCGCGGAAGCTTCAGATACATGTAGTTTCCGTCTCGATCACGCTGCTCCACTTCTTCGAAATAAATTGATTTGGGAGTCGTCGGACACCATTCTTCACAGACAATGCACTCCCTTGCCATGGCGTACGGGAGGCAGCGCCCGGTGTCATAGAACGCAATTCCGATGCGAATTGGCGGTCCGTCGGTTTCCTGCTTGCCGGCAGTCGGCACCCAGGCCTTTTCTTCCTCAGTAATTTCATCAATCGCCCCGGTAGGACAGACCTGCGAACACAGCACACAGGTGG
This sequence comes from Bacteroidota bacterium, assembly GCA_018224345.1. Taxonomy (GTDB): domain Bacteria; phylum Bacteroidota; class Ignavibacteria; order SZUA-365; family SZUA-365; genus SZUA-365. The sequence goes on along the minus strand of JAGTUW010000033.1, from coordinate 9,567 downwards.
GTTCACAATACCCGATACGGGGAATCAGCATGGGCGACCATATCCCCTCGGCGCCCGCCTGCATGAACGTCGGGTGCAAGGCGTTGTTGGGGCAGACATTCATGCATTCTCCACATCGGATGCAGCGAGTGAGGAACTCCCGTTCATGCAGGGACCCCGGTGGTCTGACGAGTGTCGGATCTGAAGGACGATCAGGATGCGTTGCGGTGCGGAGAACAGGAATCGCCAGCATCCCCGCCCCCGCCGAGGCGAGCACGGCGCGACGGGAAATGTTGACCGCTGTTGTGGTCTGCTCGCGTTGCGGGAAAAAGCGGAAGGCGATTCCCGCCTCGGGGCAGCTTGCCACGCAATTCATGCAAAGATGACATTCGGTTTTATGCCAGGTATCACCCGGCTTCGGATTGTCTCCTCCCTGACAATGCAATGCGCAACGGTTGCAGTCCGTACACAGCGCCGTGCGTTTTTCGAGGCTGACGATGGATACCTTGGAGAACACGCCGAGCAATGCGCCCAGGGGACAAAGTCCGCGACACCAGAAACGCGTGATGAAGCGATTGGCGACAAGAATACCGACGAACAACAACAGTATCAGAAATGTGTGATGAAACACGACCTGCTCGGCCCGTATCAACGTGGCATAGGTCACCCAGGAAACAGGTGTCAGCAGAAAGTCGAATGCGCCGAGCTGTGCGTGCAGACTCCAGCTGTAGACATCCTGCGTCAACACATTGTAGGCGGGCAGTACGAGAAGCGCCATCGAACGGGTCAGCAGAGAGATAGGATCAAGCAGTCCTGCCAGTGCAGAACCTGCCAGCGCGGCACCCAGCATTACAACGAGTATACCGTATTTCCATCGCTGATATGGTTTCCATGCATTCTGCCCGATACGATGACGACCCTTCATGCGTCGCGACTTGATCGCGGCGAGGGCGTGATTGATACTCCCCATCGGACACACCCACCCACAGAAAAACCTTCCGAGGAACAATGTGGCGACAATAAGAACGACAGCCAGTATCAGATTGCGATACAGTGTGTGTGTGGACAACACAGTCGTCACGGCAATGAGGGGATTGATTTCGAGAAAGAAATCCACCGGTGCGGATATCTGCGGCAATTCATCCGGCGAATCCAGCGCATCGATATTGGTCTGCAGTAACAGCACCATGAACAGGAGAAAGAACAGTCCCTGGGAAACCCTTCGCGCGTTGCGCAGATATCGAAAGCGGTTTTCTGAGGTCGCCATACGGAATACTCTCTTTGCGATCAGACTGTCAGCTCTTCAAACGGCAGGCTGGCGTAATCCGCCGTACCCAGGCCACGTGCCTCGGCCAGACCCAGCCAGCCCATTTCTTCTGCACGCAGGCCGAAAAACTCCTCACCCGCCCAGGCATCAATTGCCACCTGATCGGTGGATGCAACGAGCATGCGTCGCTCCTCGACGTCGGCAAGGCTCCCGCCCTGTGGTCCATTCCGCAGCAATATACGCCAGGCATCGACAATCACGAGCGTCGGTTGCAGAAAATTCCCGAGATCCGCAATACTGTTGTTAATATCCTGATGGAGGCGGGCGCGATTGCCACCGATGATGCCATAGAGATTTTTCATGCCGAGTGTCACGCGGGTCAGCCCATGATGCTTGGCGATCGGGATATTGATACATTTATCCGCCTCGAGGTAAGCATCGTACACAAGCTGTGTACCAAGCATCGCACCGCCCATATTCACTTCCCTGAAATGTGCATCGCGTGCGAGTTCCACATCCGCACCGGCTTCACGGGCCGCGGCGGCGATACCGCTGCGATTGAAACAACGGGTCGCATCGTTGCAGGTCACATCGGTGACGAGCACACGCGCTGCGCCGGCTTCGACGCATTGCCGTACCACCTCCCCGACAACGTCGGGATTGGTGTTCGCCGCCTGTTCCGGCCTGCGGTCCCACCCCACATTCGGTTTGACGACGACAACATCCCCTTCCGAAATAAATGTAGAAATTCCACCGAGAGAGGCGAGGGCCGCGGCCGTCATGCGTGCCGGGTCGTCCCCGCGCACCGTGACAAGCCGGCCGGTCATACCGGGTATGCGCAGATCACGCTGTATCACTTGTTCGGCTTCACGATGGAACGGCTGCCGCACCGGCTCGTGAAGCAATACGCCCCCAGCGATCGCGACGGCGGAAAACCCTATCGCCTTGCCACTGCGTTGAAGGAATGTTCTCCTGTCTATATTCGTACCATCCATCGATCACCTAATACGATTTGTGGACACGGATTTCCTTATAGAATGCAAAAAACGAAAAAGATCAAAATCGATTCCCCTGCTTTTTCCATCGCCACCATTTGCTGAGCGAAGGGGCACTGCCCGCAGCTATGGTCAGGACAGGGGGGCATCTGTGCCCGGGATATCCTCAGTGCAGGAAACGTGCGACGAGTTCCCGAAGCTGATGAACCCGGAAGGGCTTCGGGAGATACTCGTTGCATCCGGCTTCGAGGCTACGGCGGCGATCATCGGCAAAGGCATGTGCCGTCACAGCGATAATGGGGAGATCCCGGAATTGCGGGTGTTCTCTTATGCGTCCGGTCAGTTGCAGACCATCCTCGTCGCCACGCAACGAGATATCCATCAGTACGAGATCCACCTGGTTCTGATGCAGTTCACGCCAGGCATCCTCGGCTGATTCAGAGAAATAGAGATCGAAGCTGCCGGCGAGAATCAGTTGCAGAAATTTCTGAGTCTCGTGATCGTCTTCGACTATCAACAGTGTGTACCGACGATCCAGTGTCACCGTGGGGCTCTCCTGCTCGGGAGCAGTGTCTTCGGAACGCGGGAAATGGTGTGTTACCGGAAAGGTCACGGTAAACGTCGTGCCTTCACCTTTCCTGCTCTCCACCTGTATACTTCCTTTGTTCACGTCAAGATAGCGTTTGGTCAGGCGCAGGCCGAGACCCAGCCCTTCATAAGATCGCGCATACCCGTCGTCCTCCTGCGAGAATGCGTCGTAGAGGCGACGGACATACTCCTCGGACATCCCGATACCGGTGTCGCGCAGGATGAAGGAGAGAAACGAGTCATTGCAATCGAGTGCCAGATCGATGACTCCTTCATCGGTGAACTTGACGGCGTTGTCAAGGAGATTACGCAAGGCCTGGCTAACGGAGTATTTGTCAATATATATATAAGCTTCCCTGCACGTGCTCTCGAAATGGACGGCCACTCCCTTGTCGGAAGCGAGGGGTGCAATTTCCTCATACAGTTCCTTTACGAGTTGATGCAGGGTACACTGTTCGGGATTAATTGTGTAGCTTCCCGACTCAAGAATCGAGAGGGACAGTATCTGATCCACAGTCCGCAGCAGACGACGGACAGCGAACTCTACTTTTCTGAAATACTCTTCCTCTTCCTCGCTGATGCGTTCGCGCAGATCCTGATGCAGGATACCGAAATACCCCATGATGATGTTCAGTGGTGTACGGATTTCATGGGAAATATTTGTCAGAAAGGCGTTTTTCAGGCGGTCGGCGTGAACTGCGATTTCACGTGATTCGATCAGGTCAGCTTCGACGCGTTTCCAGTTCGATATATCGAGCACAAAGCCGATCCCACAGGCGAGCGGCATATCGCGGTATTGCACGGGTGCGGTTCGCAATGATATCTGCAGGATATTTTCATTTGTCAATGCGCGATACTCGCCTTCATACGCGCCCCCGTTACCGTTGAATGCAGCCTGGAGTGCGGGCAGGATGCGGCGATCACGGAGCATGGAGAGGTCGAAATCCTCAAGTGCTGTTCGCGGACTTCCGATAATATCGGCAAAAGCATTGTTGACCTGAAGCATGCGCAGATTCCCGTCATAGAGAAATACTCCCACGGGCAAGCGTTCAAAAAGCAGACGGTATTTTTCTTCCGAACGCGCCAGGTCTGCGTTGAGCCGTTGAAGTTCTGCATTGATTTTTCTGATTTCCGCATTCTTTTCCGAAAGCGCCCGGTTGCCGCGTCCGCGCATACGCAACGCGGAAAGCGCGATGACGACGATGACGATGAGCAGAGCGATGATGACGATCAGAAAGACGAGGAAATCCCCGCCACGCTCACCGGCTTTCTCCAATTCGAGTTTCTCTTTTATCTCCGAGAGCCTTGTCTCCGCCTGTCGCAGGCGTGCGTCGTTGACCATGCGGGAAAGCGAATCCCTCGCCGACTGAAGCTGTCGCAGGTAGGCGAGCGCCTCGATGGGGCGCCCGGCGGATTCTTCAATGCGAGACCTCTCTTCGAGGGCTTCGGTCAATACACGGCCGAAGCGGATGCGTTTGGCCAGCGACAACGCCTCATCAAGCACTTCGCGCGCGCTTGGGAAATCCCGAAGCAGGCCGAATGCCGCCCCCATGTTTTTCAGAGTCACTGCAATCATGCCGTCGGATCCGAGACTCCGGGAGATATTCAGTGACTCCCGGTAAAACTCCAGCGCACGAGCCGGATCACCCGCGCTGCGATAGACATTCCCGATATTATTGACCGTCGCTGCCACATCCAGGCTGAGCACACCGAATTGCTTGCGCAATGCCAGTGCCTCGCGGTAGTGATAGAGAGCCGAATCGATGTTGCCGGCATGACGATACAGCGTACCGATACTGTTATGTGATTCGGCGATCCCGGGTTTATTGCCCTCCTCTTTCCGCAATTCCAGGGCACGGCGATGAATCTCCATCGCCTCCTCGCCACGGTCCATAACATGCAGTGTCACACCGAGATCATGCATCGCCTGTGCCGCTCCGAGCTGATTGCCAAGGGAATCGAATAACCGGTAGGCCTCGGCATGGTGTGTGATGGAAAGATCGTAATTCTCGAACAATCGTTCGATACCGCCTATACCGTTGAGCACGCGCCCGCGAAGCTGTGCATCGCCCTGTTCGACAGCGTATCCCAGAAGGATGCCATATTCCACCTGTGCAGCGGTGAAATCACCCGTCTGCCACAGAGCCTGTGCGTACATTTCCCGTGCATTGGCACGGTCCTCGTCATTGTCGGCCATACGCAGGGCCCGGCGCGCCAGTACCACTGCGGAATCAGCATTCTGCCGCATCGACTCCCTTGCCGCGTTCAGTTGTTGTACAAATGGACCTTCAGACTCTCCTTGCAATGGTGGAGAGATCATAAACAGAAGCAGCAGAACGCTCAGACTGATACGAATTTGCAATGGGGTCTGGCTCACGATGGATGCAAAAATGTGCTATGGCAATATCCGAATACTTTGCATGCGCATCAAGATCGGTCATATATTGATTTTTGCAGTGTCAGTTTCCCTGACACCGTACGTTCTCCGGTGCATTGTTGTCTCGCCTGCCTGGATCGAAATTTCTTTCACAGAGAAAATCCCCGTACTTTTCCGCCAATACGTCACTGCGCCTCTGACAAGTGACGGCCAGCACAACACAAGTGACGGCCAGCACAACACAAGTGACGGCCAGCACAACACAAGTGACGGCCAGCACAACACAAGTGACGGCCAGCACAACACAAGTGACACAGGCTCGCGAATCTGCCTCGACCGGCAGGCGTTGACGTTCGACAACATTGATCGGTATCAGTATGGTTGATCACATTCCGGTAAAAAATCTCCCCGATGCCACCGGCTGGATTGAAGTCATTTGTGGCAGTATGTTCAGCGGCAAAACGGAAGAACTTATTCGCCGGCTGCGGCGCGCTCAGATCGCGAGGCAGCGTGTAGCGATATTCAAGCCCCTGATCGACACGCGCTATTCCGATAACCGTATCGTCTCACACAGCGGTGTTTCCCTTCCCTCCATTACCGTGTCACACACGAGTCAGATACTCGATAACGTCGGTGGTGTCGATGTTATCGGTATCGATGAAGCACAGTTTTATGATATCGGGCTCATCAGGATCTGTGAGGACCTGGCCGACCGGGGACACCGTATCATTGTCGCAGGGCTCGACCAGGATTACCTGGGGCAACCCTTCGAACCAATGCCGCAGTTGCTGGCCGTTGCGGAATACATCACCAAGACACTGGCGATCTGCATGGTCTGCGGAAACCCCGCCAACCGGACGCAACGTATCGCGCGTCGCGAGGAACGTGTGCTTGTCGGCGCGGAAGATACCTATGAGGCCCGTTGCCGCAATTGCTGGACTACCAACCTTGACGAAGTCCGGAGAACGGAAAAACCGTGACGACCACAACGACATCCACAGTGTGCGGCCCTGCCAATTGTGCTTATATCGCAATAGCGATGTGGAGTATCGGACCGCTTGCTCCTGATCACTGCAGGAATATTTTACATAACGGCCTGCCCGTATCGCCCATCAGGACAGACGAGGTCAGGATAACAGCGACCATCGCGGGAGTGATTGTCATTTCATGATCAGCCCGGCCAGACATGCAGCCCCTCCATATCTGTCCGCGGAACTCCTCTCGGCTATCCGCACGTTGATCGGCGGTCCGGTAGATGTAGCTGTGATACTCGGTTCCGGACTCGGCGTTTTCGCTGACTCGGTTGACATTATCGCAGTTATTTCTGCCGACGAACTCCCCGGATATCCGCGGAGCACGGTTCCGGGACACCCCGGGCGACTGCTGCTGGCCCGGTCGCACGGACTGCGTTTGCTGCTCTTCGAGGGTCGGGTCCATGGTTATGAAGGCCATGGACACGCGGAGACGGTGTTGCCTGCATCCATCGCAGCCGCCTGCCACGCACGGCTGCTGCTGGTGACGAATGCCGCGGGCGGTCTCGATCCCTCGTTCTCCGCCGGTGATCTCATGCTGATCACCGACCTTCTTGTTCTTCCAGCGGCTCGCTGGATGGGACGCGCCCTCGCGTCAGCCACCTCGTCCGCCCCCGCTCTGCCGCGTCCACTGTTCGACCAGGCATTGCTTGCACGGATGCGTGATGCGGCGTCCGAGGCCCGTGTCATGTTGCGGGAGGGGACGTACGGATACTGTTCCGGACCCACGTACGAAACCCGCGCCGAAATCTCTTTTTTTCGCCTCGCAGGTGCGCAGGCGGTCGGGATGTCCACCGCTCCCGAAATCCTGACCGCGATCAGATCCGCGTTACCGGTGCTCGCGCTTTCATGCATAACGAATGTGGCCCGCACTGTTCCACAACAGGTAACGCACGAGGAAGTGACGCAGATCGCGAACCGCACTTCGGAGCGGCTGCAGCTCCTGCTTCATTCCTTTCTGCGACGGATGTGACATGAAACACATTCTCACACGGACGCTGTCTTCCCTCTTTGTTCTTATCGCTGGTGTTATCTTTTCGGCTGCGGGACAGGACAGCACGTCCATCGATCTTCGCGGCATTGCCGCATTTCGTCCCGGCGACGACGATGTCTGGCGCAGCAAGTACATCGACGAACGGGAACATTGGAATTTCGTGACCATACCGGGTGCATGGGAGCAGAACGGCTTTCCCCTGCTCGATGGCTTCGCATGGTATCGCATACGCTTTCGTATTCCCGCGGAACTCCGTAACGATTCGCTTCTCCTTGTCATCAGCGGTATCGACGATGCTGACGAAACCTTTCTCAATGGAGTAATGGTGGGAAAAACCGGCAGTTTTCCGCCTGACTTCCGCTCCGAAATGCAATCTCTGCGTGTCTATCCCCTGCCGCGTTTTCTGCGTGAGGAACACAATCTGCTCGCGATCCGGGTCTATGATGCCGGGAATGCTGGTGGTATGACGGGCAATATCATCCGGATTATTCGTCCCGACTCCATGCACCGCGTGCTCGATGAGATAGTGGACGCTCCGCCTCTGACGCCCCCGATGTTCATATCCAACGGTGTGATGGCATCGGCCTGGCAACCAGACAGCGCCATATTGAACTGGTGCCGCCCGAGGTTGTATGACCGGCTGTCCGCTGAATTGCGTACCGGGACGGTGCTCTCCGATCTTGTCGTCATGCTCGATGACGGCGTGGAGGAGCGCGCTTTGCGTCCCGACACAGTGCATTATCTCGATGGCACCGGGGTACTGCATGCGCGTGACGGTGATGTCGCCGCATACTGGTATCACCCGCTTTCGACAGAGGCCCGCATCCTGGTTGTCGCCGTCCGGCAGCCTGAGAATGCCACGACACGGTCGGGACTGCATTTTGTTATGGACCTGCCGTATTGGCGCTATGAGGAATTCAGCAACGAGGCAAATGGCCAGCGCAGCACGTATCATATTCTGGCCTATCATTCCTGCTGTACGGAACTGGTCGATCGTGATATGGAAGAATTTCTTGCGGCCGGGGAAGACGCCTACGCGCTGGAAGCTGAAATCGCAGCATGGCGTCTTCGTCTTTCCGAAGCACAGTATCTTCCAGATCTGCTCTCGCCCGCTGAGCGTCAGGTCTATCATCAATCACGAATCGCATTGCTGCAGTTACAGGTGCAGGAACAGGGGTTGGGAAAAGGTCAGCTCGTCTCCGCCCTGCAACCCGGCAGTAATGCGATATGCGAACCGGCAGTGCATCTGCTCGCGGCCGAAGCCCTGGCGGAATGCGGACTTACAGATGCCGCCACCGCAGCCCTTGAATTCATCCACCGCGCGGAACACGGTGTATTTACGCTGTACGATGTATATGGTGAAGAATTCGGCGTCGGTCATCCTTACCTGGTCACACCGTCATACTATGACGGTTCGGCGAATGAGTGGCGCTGGGAGGACCGGGATCAAGCCATTCTCCGTTATGAGGGCATGGCGCGTTACATTCTTGCCGTCGAAGCGCTGCGCAAACAGCAACGCCGGCGGCACCAAGGAGATGATGCGCATACCGCCGACAGCAGCCTTGTCGCCTCGTTTTTCCCGCAGTTGAGCAAGCGTGTCGCTGATGTGCTGATGTACCGACTTGATGACGCCGGTCTTCTCATGCAGGACGATGGTCCGTGGGGCGAGGGATTGTCCCGATATCCCGGTGTACATGCCACACTGTTCGCTGGTCGCGCACTTATGATCGCATCCGACCATGCCGCAGTACTCGGAGATGCTACCAGGTCTTTTCTCTACGCCGACGCCGCGGAACGTGCACGCCTGGCGGTGCTCGAATTGATCAGCGATGCGCGCAGCAAGGAGCATGCCGAGGAACTCTCTCCCCTCGAGTTGGGTGTCTTTCATCCTCTGCTCTGCGACGCTCTGTGGCTCGGTATGATTGATCCGTCAAGTGAGAATGCGCGATTCGTTTTTGACATGATAGAGAGTGGGTTTTCCATCACTGACACGGTGGACCTGTATCGTTCCGACCCCGGTGGAGACTGGCGGTCGCGTCAGGCGCGTCCACAGATTGCGCTGCGTCTGGCCCGCGCCTATGCCGCTGCGGGCGACGGCCTTCGCGCCGAGGCGTTGTTTGCCGCGGTCACGCGCGAGGCATCGCGGCATAACGGCCTGCTGCCTGAACTGGTCGACCCCGTCTCCGGAAACTGGCATGGCGGCATCCCCTCGCTTGCCACCGCGGCGGATTACATTCTGACCGCGGAAGCCATTATTCAACTCCGTCTCGGCAGGGAATAAAAGACAGTCCCCGGCAGAAATGGCGCCCCGCAGCGGGGCCGCAGCGGGGCCGCAG
>JAGTUW010000032.1 GCA_018224345.1 Bacteroidota bacterium | reverse complement strand
TTCACCGGCTTGCTCACCCAGTCCGAGCATCATACCTGTTTTCGTCGTCATGCCCTGTTTTTTGCACATGGCCAGGAGATCAAGCGAGCGCTGATACTTTGCCTGGGGGCGCACGCGACGGTAGAGCCGTGGGACGGTCTCGACATTGTGATTGAAAATGTCAGGACCTGCGTCGATGACTGTCTGAATCGCGTCGTGCTTTCCCTGAAAATCCGGTGTCAACACCTCAATCCTGCATCCGGGCAGTCGTTCTCGAATCGCGCGGATCGTTTCCGCGAATATGTCTGCGCCCCCGTCACCGAGTTCGTCACGGTTGACCGATGTGATCACCGCATGGCGTAACCCCATTTGTTCCACCGCTTCGGCGACACGGCGGGGTTCGTCGGTATCAAGCGTGAGCGGCCGACCGGTTTTTACCGAACAGAAGCCGCAACTGCGTGTGCAGATATCGCCGAGAATCATGAAGGTGGCTGTTCCGCGGTCCCAGCATTCGGCCATGTTCGGACAGCGCGCATCCTCGCAGACGGTATTGAGTCGTTGTTTGTCGACGAGTTTCCGTACCTCGGAAAAGGTTGTGCCCAATGGTACTTTGATTTTCAGCCAGTCGGGCCGGCGCGCTCTCTCTCGTCGATTCTTCCCTGGTAAATCTATTTCTATAGGTTGCATGTATCTCTTTCATTCAGTGAACACAGCATTGTCCTGCAGGACATACAGGCAACTTACGATTATTTTCCGCAGACTTCCAGCGGAATATCGCCGACCAACCGTACGGCGCGATGAACGCAGACGACTTTCGCGATTACGTGCCGGGTATTCTTTTACCGCGCTGTCTGTCGAACCATTACGCGCAGGTTATGTGTGGGATTGATGTATATGCCGCCCTTTCAGGGCTGGATTCATCATGGCTGTCCGATGCCAGGGGCGTTGCCCCTGTCCTTTCAGCAGAGTTGTCGCAATTCAGTCAGAACACTGTCAGGACGATGACGAAGCAAGTGGTGGTGAGTGCGATGGCGATGACGGTCAGCAGTACGAGGAGGAGGGAGCGTGTGGGGGCATCGGGGAGTCCATACGGATTGTTCCCCTTTCGCAGATTCCGGTGTGTTCTGAAAAAGAGAAACCCTGACGCAGGAATTCCGAGAAACCCGGCGGAGAGCAGGAGTTGTTCGAAGGGTTGAATCTCGGGATTGTCTGCACTGATGTAGTCACTGAATCCTGAGAGGAGGAGGATGATGCCTAACAGTGCGGAAAGTACTCCAACCATCGATACAACACCGTGAAAAAGCTTCCGGACTGGAGAGAGAGACATCGCAAACTCTGTACGCGGTTTGTTGTTCGTGTGGCATCGAATACGTACAACACGGCATTTCTGCCGAAACGGGAACGATACTATCCGAAATATACGAAAGGAGTGAAGAAAAGCAACCGGCGGGGCCGCTGGTACACGGCCGCCGCCGGTCAAACAATAATTGATTTCCCATGGGAAATCAGTTCTCGGGCCTGTCGCGACTGGCCCATATGACGGGTCAGATGGAATCCGGGTTGAAGCCTTCGAGATAATGCTTGATACGTTCGACGAAGCGTCCGCCGAGGGCACCGTCGATGATGCGATGGTCGAAGGACATCGATACGTACATCATAGACCGGATGGCAATACTTTCTTCTCCATCATGTTCAATCACAACCGGTGTTTTTCGCACTGCACCGACACCGAGAATGGCCACCTGTGGCTGATTGATAATCGGTGTGCCAAAAATATTTCCGAAGACACCAAAGTTGGTAATGGTGAATGTTCCGTCCTGAATCTCCTCAGGTTGCAGCTTTCGATGCCGCGCCCGTGTTGCCACGTCAGTGATCGCACGGGCCAGCCCGACGACATTGAGTGTATCGGCGTGCTTGACGATAGGGACGATCAATCCGCCGTCATCCATGGCCACGGCGATACCGAGATTGATCATTTTTTTCATGATGATATTCTCGCCGTCGATGGAACTGTTGACCAGAGGAAAATCCTTCAGTGTGCGTATCGTTGCTTCCGCGATGAAGGGCATGTATGTCAAAGAAAGCCCTTCCCGCTCTTTGAACGCTGAAGCATGCTTGTCACGGAAACGGACAATATTGGTAAGGTCCACATCGGAGACCACGGCGACATGCGGCGAGGTCTGCACACTGCGCACCATGTGCTCCGCCATCAATCGCTGCATGTTACTCATTGGTATGATTTCGCTGCTCTGGTCGGCGGTTGCCGAAGGTGCGGGACGGGAGGCAAGAGCATCATTCCACATAGCTGCGTCCGCCTCTGCAGCGCTCTTTTTTCCCGGGGTAGCTGCGCTGATCGCACCGGACTCTCTTTTCTCAAGATACCCGAGAATATCCTTTTTGCTGACGCGTCCCCCGGCGCCACTGCCGGGGATGCTTTCGAGTTCCTGCATACTGACGCCCTCCGTCGAGGCAATGCGCATGACGACCGGAGAGTAGAAACGGGGACCGTCGTTATCCGCGGCCGTTGCTGCGTCCGCGGTTGTGGATTCAGCGGGAGCAGCGGGCGAGGGAGCTTGCGGGGAATCTGCGGATGGTGTTTCCTGCTTCCCGGATGTCGTTTGTTTCTGTTCGCCTTTTTCTGCTTCCTCTGCAGATGCAGGTGGGGATGAGGTTTCGTGTTCCACCTCGGCGGCGTCGGCATCGGTTTCGATGATCGCGATGGGGACACCCACTTCGACGGTTGCTCCTTCCTCGGCCATGACTTTGACCAGGATTCCGGCATTGGGGGCGGGGACTTCGGTATCGACCTTGTCAGTTGCTATCTCGAGAATATTCTCATCTCGATCGATGGCATCACCTGGCTGCTTGAGCCATTTCAGGATCCGGCCTTCGGTGATGCTCTCACCCATCTTGGGCATCAGTACTTCGACTTTCATATCAATGTAACCTTGTATGAAGAATGATCAGTGATTTCTCAATACGCCACAAGTTCACGTGCGGCCTGGATAACGTCCTTGTCCTGAGGCAGGATTTCCGGTTCCAGGGTCCAGGCATACGGTATGTGGCAATCCTTCGCACCGAGTCTGCGGACCGGCGCATCGAGCAGTTCAAAGCCCTCGGCAGCGATACGTGCTGCCACTTCTCCACCGAAACCGCCGGTCAGTGTGTCTTCATGTGCGACGAGCACTCTGCTGGTTTTGGCGATCGACTTAAGAACGGTGTCCATATCCAGCGGCACGAGAGTGCGCAAGTCGATGACTTCGATGGAAATGCCTTCCTTGTCAAGAACACGCGCGGTTTCGAGCGCCTTCTGAACGAGAGCCCCCCAGGCGACTATAGTCAGGTCATTCCCTTCGCGGCGCACGGAGGCCTTGCCGAAGGGGATAAGATAGTCCTCGTCGGGCTCGAGCGAAGCGGCATAGCCTTGCCGATACATGCCTTTGTGTTCGAGGAACATGACCGGGTCGTCCATGCGACAGGCGGTTTTCAGAAGTCCTTTTGCATCCGCCGCGGTAGAGGGATAGACGACGTAAAGGCCCGGAACATGCGTGAAATAGCCGTCGATATTCTGACTGTGGCAGAGTCCGCCGTGAATGTAACCGCCGACGGGAATGCGCAGCACCATAGCGGCCGCGAAATCGTTGTTCGAGCGATAGCGCATTGACGAGACTTCGTTGCGCAGATGCATCATTGCTGTCCAGATGTAGTCGCCGAACTGTATTTCAACCACCGGTTTGAAGCCGCGAACGGCAAGTCCGACCGCGGTCCCAACGATACTGGACTCGGCGAGCGGGGAATTGAAGCAGCGATTGAGCCCGAATTTTGTGGAAAGCCCTTTGGTAGCTGTGAACACCCCCCCCTTGCCGTCCTGAACGTCCTGTCCGTAAACGATCATGTTATCATTGCGCTCCATCTCTTCGTGCAACGCATGGTTGATTGCGTCGACGATGACGGTTTTGTTTCCGGACGGGGTATTGTGTTCATAGCGGAGATCGAGTTTTTTCGGGGAGAAGAGAAAATCCAGCGCCGTCGAGGGATCGGGCAGCGGTTTGGCGTCCGCCGCATCGGTCGCATGGTTGACCTCGTCGAGCACCTCCCGTTCCATGGTGGTGAACTCCTCTTCGGTCAGCATCCCGGCGATGATCAGCGCATCTTTCATCCGGTTGATCGGATCCCGTTGGAGATCACGCTCGAGTTCCTCCTTCGCGCGATATTTTGTCTGATCATCGGAGGAGGAATGCGCGAGCAGTCGCACGACATCGGTGACGACGACAGTCGGTCCATCACCGCGCCGCGCTCGTGCTGTCGCCTTCCGGAATGCCTCGAAGGTTTCGAAGAAGTTCGTCCCGTCAACTTCAATGCGGTCGAGGTTGACATAGCCGGCGACCATGTCGTAGACGGACCCTCCGGTCTGCTGCGAGAGATGTACGGAAATCGCGTATTTATTGTCCTGTACGCAGAAAATCACCGGAAGCTTGGCGCGGCTGGCCCAGTTCAGCGCTTCATGAAAATCCCCCTGACTGGTTGTGCCTTCTCCGGACGAGACATAGACGACCTCATCGGTATTGTCCAGTTTCGCTCCTTTGGCGGTGCCGACAGCATGGAGGAACTGGGTACCGGTGGGAGAGGATTGTGAAACCACGCGCGCGGATTTCATCCCGTAATGCTGTGGCATCTGTCGTCCGCCGGAATTGACATCGTCGGCCCGTGCGAGGAAATTGTCCATCACACCCTCGGCGTCAAGCCCCATCCCCATCATATAGGAAAGATCGCGGTAATAGGGGTAGGACCAGTCCTTCCCTGGCACCAGTGCCTTCGCAGCTGCGATCTGTGCGGCTTCGTGACCCGAGCCGCCGATATGGAAAAAGCTTTTTCCCTGCTTGAGCAGCGTGAGCATTTTCTGGTCGAGCCGCCGCGCGCTCATCATGAGGCGCAGGATGTCGCGAAGTTCGTCGGGAGAGAACGGGTTGCTTTTCGGGATAGTGAGTGCGTACGGATTGTTCGAACGGGGGAGGCTTGGAGCCTGTTTGGGGGCCTCGGACGCTTTCTTCGCCGGGCGCGAGGTCGATTTCGCCATGAATGATCTCCGGATTCGGGAAACGAGTAGACTCAATGAAATGTAACCCTTTCGGGGGGAAAATAATTCCCACGTCAATACTATCTGCGTTCTGAGACAAGAGAACGCCGGCTATCCGATGGAGGAGGGTGGCATGGAGCAGGGAAGCATTGTTCGCGGATTTCCTTCCGAAATTGATTTGTACGCGTCGTGCGCAAGTGTTATAATGTGCCGTTCATCATGTTTTCCGGACGCGTGCACTCCGCGCTTCGACGCTCGGTTTTCTCAGCAGCGTTCTGTTCATCACAAACGGAGGTTTCATGGAGTATCAGTACGGTGATACCGGCGGCGTTGAAGGTCTGGGTGTCGGATACATCATCGTCATGCTGCTGATCGCGGTATTTTTTATCGCCTGTTACTGGAGGATTTTCACGAAGGCGGGCCAGCCCGGTTGGGCGGCGATTATTCCATTTTACAATATCTATGTGATGCTGACCATCGTCGGAAGACCGGGATGGTGGCTGATCCTCATGCTCATTCCCTGCGTCAATATCGTCGTCGGTATTCTGGTCTATCTTGACCTGGCCCGGGTGTTTGGGAAGGGGACTGGCTTCGCCATCGGTCTGATTCTGCTGACACCGATTTTCATCCCGATTCTTGCCTTCGGAGATGCGGAATATATCGGATAGCGGTGTTGCGAAAAACAGGATTGTGAGCAGTAATCCGAATTTCGAGGGCAGGGCCGTGAATGCAGGTTCAACACGTAAAACCCGGAGGCCGGTTGCACAGGCACCGTTCGCTGCTGCGGGCGCCGTGCTGGGCAGGAGCGGTGTTGTCATCCTGCTGGCGGCAGCGATGCTCCTGCTCGGTGTGCTCTGGTTGGAAGTCATTGTACCGCTGACACCGGTGACGACCATTCCCTGTCCATTCGAATATGTCACGGGCTATGACTGTCCCGGTTGCGGCTTGCAAAGTTCTCTGGGCAACCTGTTCGCTCTGCGCTGGAAATACGTGCTGATGGCGAATCTGCTCAGTCCGCTGCTCCTCCCGCTGTTTTTCATCTTGATGATTTCCTGGTTCGCCGACCGGTTGTTCGCCGTGCGGGTCTGGCGCTTCGAACCGCCACTCTGGGTCACGATCATCGGAGTTATTCTCATTATCGCGTATGGCGTTGCAAGAAACATCCCCTCACTGGGAGT
>JAGTUW010000031.1 GCA_018224345.1 Bacteroidota bacterium | reverse complement strand
TGCTGTCTGCTGCGAGCACGGCAATGACCTCATCAGCAAAAAACAGAGGAACCGCGATGAAAGAACGCACTCCTTCGGTACTGTCATAGTAGATAACAAGATCCGACTCTCCTGCAGAAGAGATGTCCGAGACAATCGCAGGTTTTCCTTCGAGACCGACACGTGAGATCAGATCGTTGCCAAGATTCATCCGCCTGGCTGTCGTGAAATTGATGCTGTCCGTAACAAATTCACCGATGATGATCTGTTCGCGGTCGAGATTGATCCAGTACAGACCCACTGTATGGCCAAGTACATGCTCCCTGATTGCCTGCAGCAGTTTGTTCGTAAGAAAATCAAATTCCGCACGGGGGTCGTCATGCGGGAGCAGTTCGGCATCATTCCGGTACAATCGGGCCGGGATTTCTTCCCCCGCACCGCTCTCCGGTGCAGGAGGCATGCTGCGCGGAATGGCGGCGTTTGTTTCCGGGGGTGCTGCCGTCACTGATGCGCCTCCCGCATCGCCCCGGCGCGGGGCCTCCGCAACCGGCGGACCGCCCGCGGTTTCTTCATCCGCTTGGTTTTCTTCTGCTTCGTTGCGGGCAAGTATCTGATAGAGGAGAATGGCGCCCACAACAAATATGATCCCCGCAATGATACGTACATACAGCGGGTCATCGAAATAGATGAATACAGCCGCCGTCGCGAGCATGACGGCTCCGATTCCGATACTGGATTTATTCACCGTGCGATGCCGTAATTGTGAACGTGGACAGTGACGGGATTCTCGTAACCGGAAAAGTACGCAGAGATGCATTCAAAGACAAAAAACCGGGCGCCCGTCATTCCCTGTCACCCGCACCGTTCGTTGCTGCATCGCTGTCGGGATCCGGGACATTATCGTCATGCATCCCGCTGCTGTCATGTGTGACATCCGGCTTTGATTCTCCCGCATTGACAATTTCTTCCCGGACCGCTTTCAGTGCTTCGAGCTTTTGTCCGATGACATCCCCGTGCTCATAACCATAGAGGATGGCAAGACGCAGTGCATCCTCTGCTTCCTCGAGTCGACCGAACACCGCATACGTCAATGCGAGATTGGCGTGTACGGCAGGGTGGCCGGGCAAATGCTCCAGGGCCAGCGTCAGATATTGCAATGCATTCAACGGGTCACTCAGCCGCAGGCAGACGACACCAAGATTCACGAGCGCATCCGGCAGTTCCGGGTTCAATGTATATGCACGTTCACACGCCGCACGCGCTTCATCGTATTTGCCGATGTGCAAACACACCAAACCAAGATTGTTCCATGCCCCGGCTGATTCGGGCGATTGTTCGAGTACGGTTTTCAACGTTTCCAGTGCTTCGGTGTGCTTTCCCAGCTCATCCTGTGCCAGGGCGCATTTAAGGAGCAACCGTTCACGGACGTCAGCGCTCGAACTTTCGGCTGCGGCCTGTTGAAGCAAGCGAACCGCCGCTTCATACTCTCGTTGTTCATACGCCCGGAGGGCTTTTTCCTGTGTCGTATTCATGTCGTTATATTTCCCTGATCATTCAGAACAGGAAAGATACAAAAAGCACAGGGCCACGTCCAGATTTTTTTTTCGTTGCGACATCCGCGCAAGTGATAGCGTGGCAAGGCCTACGGCTCCATCCCTTCGATGACCGCTCCGTCGCCGATTGCCTTGCGTGCTGCACCTTGTCTATTTTATCAATAATTGTATCCTCATTGTGCAGCCATGGCCGACTTCATACATCTTCACAATCATTCTCACTACTCCCTCCTCGATGCCGCATGCACTGTCGACGATCTGATCAAGGCGACAGTCGAACATAATATGCCGGCATTTGCCCTCACCGATCACGGAGTGATGTTCGGTACCGTTGAGTTCTATCTCAAAGCCGTCGATATGGGTATCAAACCCATTATCGGCAATGAAATGTACATGGTCACGCGCGGATCGCGTTTTGACCGCAACGCAGCGGAGACACATCCGGAGGGGAAACGTCACGGGTACAACCATCTTGTGCTCCTGGCCAAAAATGAAATCGGTTATCATAACCTGTTGAAATTGACAACCTACGGCCATACAGAGGGCTTCTATTACAAACCCCGGATCGACTGGGAATTGCTCGAGCGTCATTCCGAAGGACTGATCGCCCTGACCGCCTGTGCGGGTGGGGTGGTATCGACCTATCTCGCAATCAACGACTATGATGCAGCCAGGGACGTCGCCCGCCGGCTCAAGGACATTTTCGCTGACGACGTGTATCTCGAAATCCAGAATCATGGCCTCGAACGCGAGGCAATCATTCGCGAAGGCATGCCCCGTCTTGCCAGGGAACTGGGCATGAAGCTGATTGCGACCAATGACATTCATTACGTGGACCGCACACACGCCGTTGCCCACAATGTCTATCTGCATATCGCCGACGTGCGCGAAGCGGAAGACATTACACGCCTGCGCTATGAAACCGGGGAATATTATTTCAAATCAGAACAGGAGATGCTCGCTCTCTTCAAGGATTACCCGCAGGCGATCGAATCCACTGTGGAAGTGATGGAAAAAATCGATTTCACGCTTGAACTCGGTGTCAATCACATGCCGGAGTTTCCCATCCCACCGGAAGTCGGAGTCGAATCACTTGACGATTACATGAAGCATCTCGCCTATGAGGGCGCCAGACACCGTTACAAGGAACTGACAACCGAGATTTGTGAGCGCCTCGATTTCGAAATCGGTGTCATCACCAACATGGGCTTCTCCGGTTATTTTCTGATTACGCAGGATTTCATCAATGTCGCGAAACGTCAGGGCATCCGTGTCGGACCCGGACGCGGATCCGCGGCGGGTTCCATTGTTGCGTACGCACTCGGCATCACCAATGTCGACCCTCTGCGCTACGACCTCCTGTTCGAGCGCTTCCTGAATCCGGATCGTATTTCCATGCCCGACATTGACGTCGACTTCCAGGATGACCGCCGTGATGAGGTCATCAAGTACACACGGGAGAAATACGGTGATGACTCCGTAGCGCAGATCATCACATTCGGCAGACTCAGCGCACGCGCCGTCATAAAGGATGTCGGCAGAGTTCTCGGCATCCCTCTCAACATTGTTGAGTCCATCACCAAACAAATTCCCGTGAAAATGGGAAAGGTGCAACCGTTGCGGTATGCCTTCGGGTTGAAAAAAGACAGCTCCGGGAAGTGGTCGCCGATCAAGGAACTCGAGTGGGTGCGAAAAAGCGACGACCCGAAAATTCGGCAGCTCATCGAATACTCGATCATTCTGGAGGGGTTGAACCGTAACGTCGGTATGCACGCGGCCGGTGTTGTCATCGCCCCGAGCGATACCAGTGATTATGTGCCGTTGTACAAATCACCGAACACTGAGTTGATGACCATGTACAACATGGGTGATCTTGAGCAGGCCGGACTTCTGAAGATGGATTTCCTCGGCCTGATCACACTCAGTGTCATCGATCGCGCCCTGCGCCTGATCAAAGAAACGCATGAGATCACCATAGACATCGATGACATTCCGCTCGACGATACAAAAACCTTCGACATGTTCAGTGAAGGACATACCGTCGGAGTGTTCCAGTTCGAATCGTCCGGTATGCGGGAATGGCTCGTGAAACTCAAGCCACGTTCAATTGATGATCTCGCAGCGATGAACGCACTGTACCGGCCGGGACCGATGGACTTCATCGAAGAGTTCATTGACAGAAAATTCGGTCGCAAGCCAATCGAGTACCTGCATCCGGGCATGGAAGCGATACTGGAACCCACATACGGCATTATCGTCTTTCAGGAGCAGGTTATGCAGCTCGCCGCCAGTATCGCAGGGTTTACGCTTGCAGAGTCCGATCTCATGCGGCGCGCCATGGGGAAGAAGAAAGCAGAAGCCATGGCCGAGCAGCGCGTAGCCTTTGTCAAAGGGGCTGTGGAGCGCGGTATTACGCGGAAGGTCGCGTCGGAAATCTTCAACATGGTCGACAAGTTCGCCAACTACGGTTTCAACAAGTCTCACTCGGTCGCATATTCGATCCTTGCCTATCAGACCGGATGGCTCAAGGCCAACTATACACCGGAGTTCATGGCAGCCTTGATGACTGCGGAAATGGCAAAAACGGATAAAATCGTCATGCTGATAGACGAATGCCGGAAAATGGGGATCGACGTTCTTCCTCCCGATGTCAACGAAAGTGGTGTCGACTTCAGTGTGTCCGGAAATCAGATCCGTTTTGGGCTGGCAGCCATAAAAAACGTCGGTGTCGGAGCGGTCGGCTGCATTGTCGAAGCGCGGGAAAAGGCGGCACCCTTCCGCACACTGTTTGATTTTACAGAACGCGTCAACACCCGCGCCGTGAACAAAAAGACCATGGAAAGTCTGGTTCTCGCTGGTGCGATGGACAGTCTTCAGGAAAATCGGGCGGAACTGTTTTCCGCCATTGAAAGTGCCATTTCCTATGGAGTACAGAAACAACAGGAAATTGAGATCGGGCAATCGAGCCTCTTCGATGATCTTGCAAGCACCCCCGACAGTGAGGCGACACAGCCGATCCTGCCCTCGCTGCAGGATTGGAGCGAAGCGGAAAAACTGGCCAGGGAAAAAAGCGTTCTCGGTTTCTATGTCTCCGGCCACCCGCTGGAACCCTGGCGGCTCGATGTGGAAGCAATTGCGGATATGAAACTCGGTGAATTTCTATCCGATATCGACGGTACCATGGTACGGGCCTGCGGTATTATCGCTGCGTTGCGTATGAAAATTGACAAGCGGGGACGATCCATGGCATTTCTGACATTGGAGGATTTCACCGGAAAAGCCGAATGCCTCGTCTTTGCCGACGCCTTCGAACGTTCCGCCATGCACATCGCTCCGGATCGCCCCGTCGTGCTGACCGGAAAAGCCGAGGTCAGTGGCGATTCCGTACGCATCGTTGCCGAGGAAGTAACGGATATATCTTCTGCACTCCCGACACTGGCCAAATCCCTGATCATTTCCCTCTCCTCCGTGTCCGTCACCAGGAAACAGATTCAGGATGGCATCGCCCTGCTCGAACAGCGACGAGGTTCGGGAAATTCTTTATGTTTTTTTTATGTTACCGATGGTGATGGCCAGAGATGGAACCTTATGACACGCGATTTACTCCTCCAGGTAACACGCGACCTGCTTCTTGAACTCCGCAGCATCTTTGGTGCATCTAACGTACGAATCTCAACTACCGGATAAGTCACTTCCCCTAAACGTCAAGGAAACAAGCATGAAACCATTGGAAATCACCGACGCAAACTTCGCACAGGAAGTCGAACAAACCGACCTTCCAGTCCTTATCGATTTCTGGGCCGTCTGGTGTGGCCCCTGTCGTATCATCGGTCCGGTCGTCGAGGAAATTGCTGGAGAATATGCCGGAAAACTCAAGGTCGGGAAACTCGATGTCGATAATAATCCCGAAACAGCAACGAAATTCGGGATCCGCAGTATTCCGACGCTGCTCTTACTCAAAAAAGGCGAAGTCGTAGACCGCATCGTCGGCGCCGTACCGAAAGCGGCGATCGAAGAAAAGATCAAACCCATCCTTTGAACATACCAATCCTGGCCACAGCAATACAGTCTACGCCCCGCAGCAGGCGGGGCCTGGACTGTATTGAGCGATTTCCATACAGTAGTGGCAAATATATCTTTAGTTTTTTGTTCTGACGAAACAGTTGTTTTTTCCGAATGTCCCCCATACTTTTATTAAATGAAGGACTGTCAACCAGTTCGCCGGGAATGCATCGCCACCAGCGCATCACCGCAAACCCGACAGTTGAATAAAAATCATGGATGATGCCAAGCTCTTGATCCATCACGTTTCGTTTCCACTGTAGGCCGCTGAGAAAATCTCAAAGATATCTCGCTGCGACAAGATATGTTTCAGATTTCCTGGGCAAACAGGAATTTACAGGACAGGTAAGAGCGCGGTAACGTCGTCCGGTTTGTCAAACTACAAGAAGGAAGATTCCGTGAGACTGACACCAATGACGTTGCGTCTGGTCGTATCGCTTCCTCTCCTGCTCCTGATTCTGCAGGCCTGCGCCTCACTCGAACCTCTGCCACGCTTCCGCACTTCCAGCACCTCTTTCGCTCCGGATCAGCTCCCTCTTGCCGAACGCTCTTCAAAGGATCTTCTCGATCCATCGACTGTGGCGTCATGGTCGAGCATCAAGGAGGAGGCACAGCAGGGAAACAACGCCTGGCCGGAAGAACACGAGGTCGAACGACTGCTCGTCAATCAAAGCTCCATTACGATGAACAGACATGTGGACAGAATGGGGCTTGATACCGAGGAGCTTGAAAATGAGCTGGCGGAGGGAGACAATCTTGAGGAAGAAGATGTGACTGCAAGTGCGATGGCACTGGAAAAAGTGATTCTGCATACCATTAATGCTGATGAATCATCAGAAATCAACTCCGCTGTCAATCGTCCCGAACTTATGCGGGAAATTGTCAATCTGCTTGGACTGCAGTACCGCTATGGAGGAATCAGCGCGACACAAGGTCTCGATTGCTCTGCCTTTACCGGTACGATCTATAGCCGCGCATTGGGATTGACCCTCCCGCGCAGCTCCAATCAGCAATTTCGCGTCGGTGAAACGATCAAACGTGACGATCTCAGAATCGGGGATCTCGTCTTCTTCAAGACCCGACGTCGAAGCGCACCTGTCTCGCATGTCGGCATCTATATCGGGGGAGACCTCTTCGCCCATGCGAGCACAAAGTACGGCGTCGTAATCTCGAGCCTCAACCATTCCTACTATAACCGTACATATGTCGGTGCCAGGCGCCTCCTTCAGGAAGTTGTGCCTGAAGCACAGGCCTCGCGTTGAACGCTGCCGCCTGATGATTCCCTGTGGACAGTTTTATTTATGAGTAACAACCCGCCAGTCAGGCGGGTTTTTTTTGGCGCGTATCGTCAGTGACCGTGATTGTTACCGCGCCCGGAATTCCTTGTCCACAATATCTATTGCCCCGGGATACGTGATCTCACCGAATTCCGTTCGTATACGTGGAGTCGCCCGCAGTGTAACGCGCGAAGGAGAACCGTTTGCGCCCCCGAGCGCGAGAGCAAGATTGACGACGGCATCGTATCCGCGATCCTTGAAGAATCTCGCCAGATCCAGATTCATGACCAGCGGTATGATGCTCTGCTGCCCTGTCCCCGGAATACTGATCGGATCCGTAATGTCTCCGTTGATGGTCAGCGTATTGTCAATGATCAATGTCCATGCAAAACTGGTGAGTGTAGCACTGGCCTGTGGCGTTCCACCTGTACCGTCATTCGGATTGACAGCTGCCACATTCAGTGTGAACGAAGCCGGAAACTCGTTGCGGGCAAATGATGCGACCAGACGTGCGCCGTCCGTCAGGGACAGATCCGAAACGGATTTCTTGTCCGAAAGCCGTATTCCTGAAAGTGTGAACTGATTTACCGATGCCAGCTTGAACTCGCAACGTGAAAGATTGGTCATCACCTGTTGAATATCCTTCAACGCAGCGCAACCGGTGAACAGAATGATCATGACAAGGAAGAAGGAAAAACCTGAAATATGTCTCATAGCTGCGCCCGAAGTTTGTATTTGATACATCAGAATATATCCGGTGTACACGTGAAGGACAACCCCCGTGTTCCATTCAATTTTGAATTTTCTCTCCTTCGACACAGATTATACACACATCCATCGATAAGGGCAACGATGCGACTCCTTTTCCATGTGCAGATTATACCGCTCACAGAAACCACCGACATGGCCTGCGCTCTCCATCGCTTGCCGGTAAAACGATTCTGCCTGCGGCACTGGCACGAACATCGTACACCGGAATTCTCTGCTGTCAAGAACCATGAAATCAAATCAGGTATGTTCAGGACTGCATGTCTTTCGGCCGGGAAGTCGCCCGGCTGCAGGCACACACAACGACACTCTCCACAGTTGACATGGAGCGATCGGTGAATTCAAGTCCAACATTTTCCTCCCGTTGGGTGATGATGCTTGCAATGCTGAGTCTGGCCGTCGGAACCGGAAATGTGTGGCGTTTCCCGCGCATGGTCGCGAGCAATGACGGCGGCACGTTTCTCATCCCCTGGCTGATCTTTCTCTTTGTCTGGTCGATTCCTCTGCTCATGATCGAATTCACAATAGGAAAGTCCATGCGTGCCGGTCCGGTTCAGGCATTCGGCAAACTGATTGGTAGTCGTTTCCGCTGGATGGGCTTATGGATCGCTTTCACCGCCACGGCTATCATGTTCTACTACTCGGTGGTTACCGGATGGTGTCTGCGATTCTTTTTCGCTGCGTTGACCGGTGAAATCCCGGAAACCGTAGCGGGTTCTTTCTGGCATGGCTTCGAAGGGAGCAGTCAGGCGGTCTTCACACATGTGATCATGATGAGTACCGCTGCCGGACTGGTCTATCACGGCATACGCGGAATAGAACGCATCGCCCGCATTATCATGCCTACATTGATACTGCTGATATTTGTCCTTATGATACGCGCACTTACACTTCCGAATGCGCACATCGGTTTGAATTTCCTTTTTACCGTGCATTGGTCCGAGCTCGCAAATGCGGAACTCTGGCTGCAGGCGCTGACACAGAACGCCTGGGACACGGGCGCAGGCTGGGGTCTGATTCTCACCTACGCCATCTATGCACGCAAGCATGAAGATACCACGTTGAATGCCGCAATAATCGGCTTCGGAAACAACAGCAT
>JAGTUW010000030.1 GCA_018224345.1 Bacteroidota bacterium | reverse complement strand
GTCAACCACACCCACACAACATCGCGTTTGCATCGGTCGGGTTATCGGTAATTACGTACGACCCGGCGGGATTCACCCGGACACAACACGTCATTCCATTGCCGGGTATCGATGAATGCGTACGGTCCGATGTGATGCGATTCCGGTGCATCCCGGATGATCCGTGTGGTGGTGATGGATGGGCGGTTCGCGAACCGGCCCTACAATTCGTGATGCGGTTGCGCATAAAAAAAGCCGGAGAAACTCCGGCTTGTGCTGTGTCGGCTTCTTCGATGTCACTTCGTAAACACGTAGTCCTTGTCCGCGGCCTGTGCGTGGCAACCATTACACATATTGTCCATAAGATTCGCGCCACGATCCATGATGCTCCCGTCCTCGCCCAACATGAGCCATTCCCAGTTGCGATGGCTGTCGTTGAAATCTCCGCCGCGCTTGACCATGGCGGTGACCATGGCGACAGAACCGTCGGCCATGCGGACTTCCTTGACCAGGCGTGTGCCGACAGGGAAATTGCCGTTTCCATCGCGTGTCACATTGTTGTCATTGATGAACACGTGGCGTGTCATATCTTCGTCATCGGCGCCGTGTGCGTCACCAACCAGTCCTGCCGGATCCTTGCCACTGATGGGGGAAACCGGTTGCGCCCAGCCGCGGTGGCCGGCAAAATCCGCTTCCGTCGCAATGAACTCCTGATCTCCTGGATTGACCGGATCATCGTCATCGGAACAGGCTGTAAAAGCGCTCAACGCAAGTGCGAACAGGAACAGGGAAAGGTATTTCATAAAGATCTCCTGCGAAGTAAGTGAATAGTGAATGATGTGCTGCGATCAATATGAAAGTAATTGTGAACAGGAATTGTCCGCTGGCTGACGTTTCCATGTTTTCAGTGGAGCCTAAAGCGACATAACCGGATACTGATATCCCATAACGAAGGCATCACCATCGCTTCCCCCCGCAGACTCTCCCCAAGATATACGGCCGCCGTCATCTGCCGCTAACCTGAAATTGTGATATCTACAGTCGTGATATCCGAATATACTGCCTGCCCGGATTCCGGAGGACCACAGTCATGCGTTGTTCTGTGGGTGCGAACTGCGCTTTTCCCGAACGTCCGCTTGCTGACAACACAAGAGGAGCTGATGTTGAATATTGAATGTGCAATGCAGGCAGAATGTCTGTAATTCCAGGTTATCGGAAAGGGCAGTTTTATCGTGAGCAACGGACAACGTATTCCAGTGGAATTATTTCTTGAAGACGGTTGTGAGAGTGCGAGTATGGTACTTCGGACAATAGAGGAGGTCGGCGAACATTTTCCGCTCGATACGCGGATACATGCGAGAGCGACCGACCCCGCTGCGTTCATCCGGCACGGCGTGCTTATCACGCCGGCGACCTATATCGATGGACACCTGGCATTCTATGGTTCCATGACTCCGGCGGAATTCATTTCATATATCTACAATCATGTCCGCTGGACCGCCGGCGCACACGAACATGTGTGATCGATTATTGTTGACAGTATTTCCTCCAAGCCGTATTATGTCCTTTGTACAAGACATGTTCGTTTTTCCCGGGTGCTTGATACCCTTGCCCGTACCGGTATGCACCTGTCACAGACTCGGAGGTAATGTATGGCCGAACAGACGAAATTCTGGTATCTGAAGAATATAAATGTCTTTGAAGGCATGAGCGACGATGAAATGTCGAAGGTCGAGAAGATGACGAGCATGAGCAATGTCAGTCCCAATCAACCGATCGCATTTCCAGACGAACTCTCGCGCAACATCTATCTGCTCAAACGCGGCCATGTGAAAATATCCCGTGTGGACGAGGAAGGAAGGGAAATGATTCTTGAGATTGTCGGGCCGGGAGAGATGTTCGGAGAACTCGCCCTGCTGGACGACGATGATTCTGCGCAGACATCCGATATCGTGCAGGCATTGGACGATGTGCTGATCTGCGCCATACGACGCGAGCTTTTCGAGCAGCTCATGCGGGACAGTCCGGAACTGACGTTCAAAGTGACCAAGCGCATCGGCCTGCGGCTGCGGCGCTTCGAAAAACGTATCACGGATCTGATGTTCAAAGATGTCCGTCGCCGCCTGATTGCCTTTCTCCTGAATTACGCCGAGGATTTCGGGAAAATCCGTTCCGGTATCGTCAACATTCCGATGCATCTTTCCCATCAGGAAATCGCCCTGCTGACCGGCGCCGCGCGGCAGACCGTCACGACCATTCTCAATGAACTCCGCGAACGCAAGCTCATCGACTTTTCCCGTACCGGCATGACACTCTACGACATGGACGCCCTCCGTCGCCTGGCCGCAGGAAAGCTCCAGGAAGAAAAAGTATAGCGCGAACGCGGCAGGGTGTGCTTCGATTCACCTGCACGATCTCTCCGGCCTCAACGGACCACGGCGCTGTCCCGCAGAGAGGGGCAGGATGCAAGCGACGCGCCGCTGCGCAGCGTGTGGCGGGATGGTCCGCAGTGCTGTCCGCTGCGCACGGTGAAAGTAGGGAAAGCCGTGTATTTGCCGTACTTTTCAGGCATACCGTGCTGGACGATGTCACGGTTGGCAGTGAACATGTAAATCAAACGGATGGAATCATGAAGCAACTCGGCACCGAAGAACTGCGCAAGCTTTTTCTTACCGTGTTCAAACCACGCGAGACGGACAGGGTCCTGACCATTATCGTCGATGTCCCCGACGAACATGTGCCCGACCACACAGCCTGGCGCGAGCGCCGTACGATGGCCTATGACTGGTGGATGCGCGCGATAGCCTTCAAACACGATATGGGGCTCGAACGCCTTGAGATCTACTACTATCCGAATGTGGGCAGCAACAACAACGATCTTCCCGATACACTGTATCATTGGGGGGGGAATCCGGCAGACCTCGATGCGGCAACGCTCCGCAGTGAGGGGATGGCCGTGCCGCTGGCCGACGTGATGACATTCACCGACCTGATCATCGCGCCGACGCAGTTCTCCGCCACTGCGCCCTGCAAAATGCTCGCGAAGCAATATGATTTCCGCGGGACGACCATGCCGGGCTTCTCGATGGAAATGTTGCCGGCTCTGAGTCTGGACTACGGGAAGGTGCATGAACGCATCATGAGCATCAAACGCCGGCTCGACGAGGCCGTGCGTGAAGTCATTGTGCTCGACGCGCGGGGCAGGGAATACACCCTGGACTGCGACCTGCGGTTCCGCACCGCCACGGCCAGCAGCGGCATGTTTCATGAGGATAAGGTAGTCGGAAATCTCCCTTCGGGCGAAACCTATATCGTCCCCTACGAAGGTGAAAAGGAGGGTGAGCCCAGCCGCACACAGGGAGAAATCCCCGTGCAGTTCGACGATGAAATCGTGGTGTACCGCGTCATGGAAAACCGGGCCATCGAAGTGCTCACCGAAGGCAAACACAGCGAGAGCGAACGTGCCATGCTCCGGGAGGAAGCGGCCTATGGAAATATTGCGGAGATCGGACACGGCGTGCTCGCCGATTTCGGTTGCACGGCTGTGGGCAGTCTGCTGATGGACGAGAAACTCGGTCTGCATGTGGCGTTCGGACGCAGCGAACACTTCGGCGGCATCATCTCGCCGAAATCCTTCAACAACCCGAAAAACGTCGTGCATATCGACCGGGTGTATGTCGATTCACTGCAACCCGACATCATCGCCCGCCGTGTGACACTGTTCTATCCCGACGGGCGGGAGGAGGAGATCATGCGCGACGGCGCCTGGGTGGTCTAGAACCAGGCCTTGACTTCTGCGCGGGCGGTGTGAATCACCGCCCGTTCTGTTTCAGCGCGCCCGAGATAGGAAACAGTGGCCTGCATGAAACTGGTGAGACGATAATCGAAGTGCAGGCGCCAGACCCATCCGATGCCCTCGGCGCGTCCGTCGGTCAGCTCGAAAGGAAAACGCTCGATCTCGCTGTCGAAGACTACATTGCTGCGTTCGATTTCGATGCGCAGGCGTCCCGGCCCCGGAAACGCGCTGACACTGCGGAGCGACAATGCCGTGATATCGGCCTGCACCGGGGTATCCGGCCAGGAGTCGGTGGCGGTCTTGCTGTCGATGACGAAACCGATCTCCAGATTCCGCCAGGGACGATAGGAGAAATCCATGATGAAGTTGGAAGATTGAATGTCGCGCGCGCGGCTGCCGCCCGCACTGGCGCGCAGAGCGTCACCGAGAAATATCGCATCCATCTGCAAGCCGATTTCACGCACGAGCTGCGTCTTGACGCGCAGCGAACGTTCGCGACGCAGCGAACGCTCATTGCCGAGCGCGAATTGGCTGAAACCCTCGCGCTGGTCGAATCGCAGACGCAGGGAGAATGACGGACTCCGGTCGAAAAGAAACAGATCCTGCCGTATGTTCTGAAATCCCCGCAATGTCGTGCTGTCGTTGAGGAAACTTCCCATGCGCAGCAGGTAAATATCGGATGTGCGTTCTTCCTCGCTCTTCTCGTCGATGCGTATGAAAGTCTCACTCGAAAGTGCGCGCAGGACATTCTTCCACAACGGTGCGCCGGATTGCTCACGCCAGATGCGATCGGGACGCAGACGCAAGCGCAGGCTGCTTTTGAGATCGATGACGGGGAAGAGTTCGTCGGTGGGAATGGTCAGCAGAATGTAATCGCCCTCGAAACGCGTCGGTTCGAATTCATCTTCATCCTGTATGCCGTTGTTGTTCCGATCGCCGAGGTATTCGTAACTCCCCTGGCCGAACGGCACCTGCAGAAACACCCGCTGCAACCGTGATGTGCGTTCCGTGGAGACTTCGTAGAGCATGTTCGCGTCCACTCCGCCGTTGAACGGCGCGTAACGCGACTGCGCTCTGGTCAGTATGGTCTGCATGTCCTTGTTCCCCAGGGCACGGAACTCCTCACTGTAGCGCCTGTCACGGATGGTGACCGTCAGCGAAGAAGAGAGATCCTTCCACGGCCGCAGCGACCATCCGTACTGCTGCAGCATGTCCACCGACTGCCGCCTCAGCGCACCGTCGAGCGGGACCTCCTCCACCCGCACCCCCACATCGGCGCTGAATGTCATGCCGCCAAAGGCAGGGATGAGAATTCCCGGACGCAGGTCGATGAAGGACAGACTGGTAAAGAGCAGACTGTCGCTGTCCATGTCCCTGTTCTCGCGATGCTCCTGCTCGAAACGCAGACGCGGTGTGAACAGCCCGAACGCCCGGGAGGCCTCTCCCTGTTGCCGCAACCAGCGCCCCTTGCGTCCCGAACGCGGGTCCTCGCTGCGGATATGTTCAATGCGATACCGTGCGTCGGGCAGGAGATGATCATCGCCCCTGGTCGTCTCCAACCCGCCTTCGATGCGGAGTGAGGAAAATTCCCCGCGCGAGAGCGCGCCTGCAGCCGCATGGACCCGCAGCGGTGTCCAGGGGGTCCATGCCACCCCCCCCTCGCCGATACGTTCACGCTCGGCTCCTGCGGCGGACAGATCCCAGCGGCGATCGAATTCGATGTCATTGAAGCGGTCCAGCGCCTCGAAAGTCGGGGCGATGTCACGATAGCGGAAATGCAGATCCAGATCTCTGTTGTATTGCAGCGACGGAGTCCATCGCAGCCCGATGTTCCAGGCGGCGCCGACATCGTCGTCATCGTCCAACGTGGAGAAGCGATTCTGATCGAGCGCGCTGACGCCGAGTTCGCCCTGCACCTGCAATGCGTCGGTGGGGGCGCCCTGAAGTCGCAGATCGACGAGCTGATGGAGGCGGGGCATGGGCAGGAGGCGCAGGGGCAGGTAGTCGCCGCGGCCGATGCCGACGAATTCAAACGTCCCGACCGTCCGCCGGCGATAGTCACCGCGGCCCTGTCCGACGAAGGAGAATGATACCACCCAGGTTGCGCTGTCCGAACCCGGCGCGTAGCGGTAGACGGTCGTGGCCTCCCCGGCGATGAGCGTATCGATACGGAGATACTGTCCGCGGCCTGTGCCCCGCTCATTGTCGAATCCGACCCAGATGGCGCCGCGGCGTGAAGCGGCATTCCGGTCGTCGCCCGCGGCTTCGAGTACCGTGCGATCCTCGTCCGAGAAATCCAGGTCGATGGGGTTGTCCATATCGTCGGCTTCGCGGATGTAGCGGGCCGAAAGCGTGAGGCGGTCACCTGCCAGAGCGGTGTTGCTGTTCGCAGTGACCATGGAACGGACATAACGCCGCTCCGCATATTCATAGTCGACCGTGATACGTGAATACGACGTGATCAGGCGGCGTGGTGTGAAATACAATTCGCCGTTCGCGTATTCGATGATATAGTCATGATTCTCGCCGCGCACCATTTGCACACCGTCGATGTAGACGTTCTCCGTTCCGGCGAGCACCAGCACCGGTTGCTCGCCGTTTTTCCCTGTCAGGCGGTATGGCCCCTGCATGCCGTCGATGCCGTTGAATTGCATGCTGTTCCAGGTGCCTTTCAACGAGGCGTAGGAAACAGTGGCGTCGCCTGCGGAGAAATTGCCTTCCCCCATGACGCCGGAGAGCTTGCGATTGTAACGGCCGAATTCCGAGTCGCCGTAGTGCAGATTGAAATCTCCCAGCGTCGCGCTGAGGTTGGGACCCGCGATATTGATGAACACCTTGTCGAGTTCCTGTATGGTGCGCGTATTGCCCTCGGGTTGAATCGGGGTGTGTTCATCGGTCAATGCACCGGTGACGGTGATATCTTCCGAGAGCTTGCCCGACAACTGCAAACGGAAGCCGCTGTTGATGTTCAGATCCCGGTTGCTCCCGACAGTAAAGCCGCGTCCGATATACCCGCTTTTGTCGAGTTCCGAACCGAATATGCTTTCCATATCGAAGGGCTGCGAAGGGGAGGCGATACGCAGATCCGATGCAGGCATTCCGCCGATGTCGGTATCCCTGCGTGTGATCAGTTCGCGACGGCGGAAGGAAGGCGGATCACTGAAAGGCAGCGCGCGGTAGCGCAGCGCGACGCGATAGGTCACCGTACTGTCAGCCGCCGCATGTACCCGCGGTGCGAAGTGCACGCGTCCGTAGCGACGGTCGACTTCATACCACTCTTCTCCGGTCGCCGCTTCCGGCAGGGGGGGAGAGAAAGACAGCGTGAATCCTTCGGGCTGAATGAAGGCACGTGAGAGCTGCAGCGAATCACCCGGTTGCCACGACAGCGTATCCACATATTCACGCCACAGCGGGGTTCCGACCTGCGCGGAAAGCGGGCCGACTGCCGTGAGAAGAACCAGGAAGAAGAATGATATGCGAATCTGCACTGCGTGATGGCCTGCGCTGCGGTTGAATCACGGCAAGATAGACGCGCATGACGGGAATTACAATGGCGTACGATGCCCCTGTGATCCCAGTGCCCCGTGCCGCCTCCTGTCTTTCCCCCGGAAAACAACGCGTTGACTCAAAAATAATGTTACCAGGGCGCTCTCATTTCAAAGTCGTTGCCTCATCATTGGATCTCACCCCGATTGGAGGCAAGACATGCACCTCAGGTGTAGAGCCGCCTGACCGGACAAACGATTGCACCCCGGCAGCGGAGAGCGGACACCACTGCGCGCGCCAGTGCTGGTGCAATCATTGTTGGGGGGAGAGTGGAGAGGAAAATCGAGCTCACGGCTGCCTGGTGGAGACCAACCCCGGGAATGGACCAGTCGTGATGACAGGTCACCCATGGTACAATTGTGTTTTGAGGCAATGACCTCCTGTCTCCGGGCTCAGGGCAGGATTTATT
>JAGTUW010000029.1 GCA_018224345.1 Bacteroidota bacterium | reverse complement strand
TCTGAAAATCCAGCTCCCGCTTTCGTTGGAGGAAATCGCCACCGGTGTGGAGAAAACAGTCAAGGTCAAGCGACATATCTCCTGTCAATCCTGCTCCGGTAGCGGCGCAAAAGCAGGGACCTCTCTCGACGAGTGTGCAGTCTGCCATGGCACAGGTGAACTCCGCCAGGTATCACGCTCGGTCTTCGGACAATTCGTCAATATCGTTCCCTGTACGAACTGTGGAGGGGAAGGACGCGTGGTCAAGGAACCCTGCCCCGACTGCCACGGCGACGGGCGTGTGCAGGGCGACAAAACTATCAAGGTCAATGTCCCTGCCGGAGTCAGTGAAGGAAATTACATCCCACTCAGGGGACAGGGCAATGCCGGCCGTAAAGGTGGCGAGGCAGGCGATCTGATTGTCTATATCCGTGAAAAGGAGCATGAAGATTTTCGCCGCCAGGATGACGACGTCCTTTACGATCTCGTCATCAGCTACCCGGACGCCGTCCTTGGAACCGATGTCGAAGTACCGACGCTGGCAGGACGCGCCAGGCTGAAAGTCGAGGCAGGCACGGCCGCCGGACAGGTCCTCCGCATGCGAGATAAAGGTATACCGCATCTCAATAGCAGCGGACGTGGGGATCAACTCGTTCGTGTCCATGTTTATGTCCCAAAGAAAATTTCATCGGCTGAAAAGGAATTGCTGCAACAGATGAACGAGATGGACGGCTTCGGCCCGAAAGACAAAGAAGAAAACCAGAGCTTCTTCAGTCGTATCTTCAGTTCCATTGCCTGAGTATGCTTCGGATTTACGGCTTTCATAAATAGCCGGGCTTACCTATTTTGCATATGATGTGTTCGAGATGCCGAGATATTCCGTCATGTGGAAACGCATTCTCTCATACGCACATCGCGCTGGCTTCACTCAAAATGAAGCAGGTGTGATTGTTTTTCTCGCAGCCGCAATGCTTGTCGGCTGGGTGCTCGGGGCAATGCGCAACGAAGATGAGCCGGTTCAGCCAAACGCCCGAGTTGCACTCGCCGCACAGGACTCGATCTTCAGATCCCGGTCTGAAGCCAACGAGAACGCACAAGTCGGCAACAGCGGTGATATCGAAGGTGAGATGCGTCCGTCATCAACGGAAATCATGCAACCTTCCGCAGCAGCAGGCACTGTCAACATCAACCGTGCAACTGGAAAGACGCTTGAGACCCTGCCCGGCATCGGGCCGGCAACGGCGAAAAAAATTATCGCCTACCGTAATGAACACGGCCCGTTTACACAGATTGAGGATCTGACCAAGGTCAAGAGTATCGGCCCGAAAAAACTCGAACACATTCGACCATATATCACTGTGGAATAATTTTAGCAGCTGCACTGCTCATTACCTGGAGGCATTCATGGCAAGGAAACAGCCATTCGGCATCGTGGACGTACTTCTTATCGTCGTAATCATCGGGCTGACCATCAGCCTGTGGTACGTGATCTGGAGTCCCGGGCGCCAACTCGCATTTGAGGAGGACATGAAGTGGGAATCTCGTGCACGGATGAGTGCTCTCCGTACAGCCCAGATCGAATACTACAATGAGAAAGAAACATATGCGTCCGATATGGACACATTAATTCACTTCGTGCGTGACAGCCTTTCGCAACAACGCATTGACAGCGTCTTCACCGACCGGCTCTATCTGACCGCTTTCTCTTTCGATTCCATTCGCCATACGCCAAAATCGCTCAGAACATATGTCCTTGCTGTCGATGACACCTCTGCATTGCATCGCTACAGCATTGTCGATCCGGATGGGTATGGCACCGTCAGTTCGCTTCTGAATGCGGATGATCACAACAGGGCATCCTGGGAACAATAATATATTCTCGTCCGAAACTTTTGGCCCATGAGCGTCTCCCTTCATATCGGCCTTGAAATTGCAGAACGTTCGTTTCGTTTTGTGGAAATTCAGAAGCAGGATCGTCAAACGACGATCCTGCAAGCTGATATACTTGAAACAGCACATGACTATGCATCACCGCTTCTGTATGAACTTCCTTATCAGCGCGAGCTTGCGCGTGATTTCATCCGTGACCTTGCCACGGTATTCCTGACCCGCGGTGTCTATGCCGAAAGTCTTTCGCTTGTCCTCCCCTCCATGCTGCCGCTCGTTGCAATGTTGCCTTTCGACCAACACCTCTCCGCATCGATGAAGCAGATGCAATTGGAATGGGATTGCCGCACATTGGCGGGACTCACCACAGAAACACCGCAAACCATTCTGTCACATGATCTCGAACATGCGCACAACACACTCGCCATGGCCATGCCTGCGGCCTGTGTCGACGTACTCAACAGCACCTGTGAACATCTGACCCTGCAGCTCCTCGCGATCGATACTGACCATTTCGTTATGGAGAATCTGGTGCGCATGCTGTATCCCTATGATGCGGAAAAGAACTTTGCCGTACTCGGACTCTCTCCAGATCATTGTGTGGCTGGTCTCTATCGTGACAAGCGCTATCTCGGCTTCCGGCAGACGAGCGTGACATACAAACAGCATTATGCGGCGCAGGCTGTACATCTGCTTGAAAAACTGCCGTCATTTCGTGGTCTTGGCAATCCGGACCATATCTTCGTGTACGGTTCGGCAGCGAGTGATGATGTTATCGAGTCGCTCAATGGTATCCTTCCGGGAAATGTGATCCGCTGCGTACCTCTCGCTGACACAGGGATCTCCGACAGCATCATGCAATCCATGCGCACCGTCGGAGAACAGCAATTCGACATCGCCGCTTCCGCCGCATTGCTGGGGCTGTTATGAGGATCATCGCAGGACTGTGGAAGGGGCGCACCCTGCACGTCCCGCACAATGCAACATTTCGACCGACGACCGACCGCGTGAAGGAATCCGTGTTCAATATCCTGGCTGGACGTATTGATTGGCAGCATGCCACAGTCTGCGACCTTTTCGCCGGCAGTGGGAGTCTTGGCATTGAAGCGTTCAGCCGCGGTGCGGCCTCTGTCTGCTTCGTCGAACAGTACCATGCCAGCCTCTCGGTATTGGAACGAAACGTTTCGGAACTTGCAGCAGGAGAGCGCTTGCGCGTCGTCCGTATGAATGTCGAACGCTTCCTGGCACGATTCGAAGAACGTTTTGACCTGATTCTGGCCGACCCCCCGTACGGATACCAGGAAATCGATCAGCTCACAGCGGGCCTGCCGCACATTCTGGCAGGGGACGGAATCGCTGTTGTGGAACATGATGCCAGAACATCAGTCGCTGAAACCAGCTGGCTGCGGATTTCCGCGCACAGAACGTACGGAAGGACCGCCGTCACCTTTTTCGAGCCCAGACATGGAGATGCGCAATGAAGATTGCTGTTTATCCCGGGTCCTTCGACCCGATCACATACGGACATCTTGACGTTCTTGACCGTGCGATCGAGATTTTTGACAACGTCATCATCACGGTAGCAATCAACGCAGCGAAGAAGCCGATTTTCACTACAGAAGAACGTATCACCCTGATCAGTGACATTGTCGCTGCCACTCCTTCTGTCGAGGTCGATACGTTTGAAGGCCTCATCGTCGACTATGCCCGCCGTAAACATGCCGTGGCGCTGGTGCGTGGCCTACGCGCTGTCTCGGATTTTGAATTCGAGTTCCAGATGGCCTTGATGAACAGAAAACTCGCCCCTGACATCGCAACAGTTTTTCTGATGCCGAATGAAAAATTTACGTATCTGAATTCATCAATTGTACGGGAACTGGCGCGCCATCGCACAAGCGTCACTGATTTCGTCCCCGACAATGTGCGAATAGCACTGGAGCAGCGCTTTGGTACTCCGCACCGTCAACGAACATAAATGCATCTCATCTTGGATGATGATGCATCATCATATAAAACACACTATCAGATTAGGTACATCCATGCCAACATATGATTACGCCTGCAAACAGTGTGGGCATCGTTTCGAGGCTTTTCAGTCTATGAAGGACCCGCTCCTTACGACCTGTCCCGCATGCGAAGCCGACGCCCTTCAGCGTATGATCGGCGGTGGAGCCGGACTGCTCTTCAAGGGTTCAGGGTTCTATCTTACTGATTACAAAAAATCGACAAGCAGTCCCACGGGCAGTGAAGCTCCTCCCGCCGATAGCAATGCCGATGGCAATGCTGACGCGAAGACATCCAAGGAGGCACAGCCGGGGGCGGAAAGCAAATCCGATGGTCCTGCCGGAAGTACTGAAACGGCGGCCGCATAACCGCGCAACAATCTCACGCATGAAAGGCGGCTCCAGGGCTGCCTTTTTTCATGCGGAACTGAAAACACATATCTACGCCGACCCGCGTTCCGGTGAAGACGGCAGCAACTCCTCCGCGGTCTCGATCACCTGTCTGGAATAGAGTTCCCGCATACAGACAAGGGTACCTATCGGACATTCCCTGCCTCCATGCTCTGCACAGGGGCGACAGTCGAGGTCTTCACGTTGGGCAAAGCGGTGCGGAACGCCATAGGGAGAGAACCCGAGATCGGGTGTGGTCGCACCGTATATTTCGACCACCGGGGTTCGCATGGCTGAAGCGAGGTGAACCGGTGCGCTGTCGTTGCTTACGAGCAGCTCGGCATTCTCGATGAGCGCGGCCGAAGCAAGAAAACCAAGCTCGCCAGCCACATTGATAATACAGTGATCGCTGTCCCGCAACTCCACTGCATCCGCCTGTCTCCCCTCCACCGGGAAATCAGCATTGACATCCACCACCCCTGCATCTCCTCCGGTAGCGGCATTGAATTCCAACTCGCTCCATTCCGATCCTGACGGCGGAACGCAACATGCTCCCCGGGCAATGCGGCTGCAACGTTCATGATCCTCCTTCCCACCGATCAGGAAAACGGTATGCGTCGATGAGAAGTGACGTATGAGCGCCGCAAACCCCTCCTCCGTCCAGCGTTTGGTGGACCAGACGGAACCCGGTGCCACACAGATATAGCGCGAGGGTCCGTCGCACCGACGCAATAATGAAGCAACTCTCTCGTAATCCTGTTCCGATGGGTATAACCGTGGTGTGCGATGGGTGGGTACGGGCTGCTGCCCTTCTGAGAGCAGCGAACGGTTGCGTTCGACTTCATGCCAATCCTCCCTGTAGGAAAAGACATCGGTAAACAGCCAGGTCGCCGCTGAACGATCAAACGTGATCCGCTTTGGCGCGCGCGAGGCAAAAGCCAGCAAGGCACTGCGGAATGACCGATGCGGACAAAGGCAGAGGCTATACCCCTCGCGACTCAGATCCCTGAGCAACCTGTGCAGCGGTGGCCGCCCCTTGCGCTTGTCATAGACAATGCAACGGCGGACAAAGGGATTGTTTGCAAGCAAATCCACGGTCGAGGGAATGCACAGCACATCGATCGGAACCTCAGGATACTGCAGTGCCGCTTCCTCGATCAGCGGGAGCGTCAGGATCAGATCTCCCGCATAGGCCGTCTGAATAATCAGTATTGCGCCACTCACACGCGCAATTACCCTTTCCTCACCAGCGATCCACTCGGCACTGCAAATCGTACTCATATCATACCAGCATTATTACGGATCTTCTATTATTATATTATCATGTTTTGGCGCATGTTTCCAGCGTTTGTGTTGCCAGAGCCAGTGCGATGGATGTTCCCGTATGATGCGTTCGAGAACACGTACATGCCGGCGCGTCAGTTCCCGCACATTCTCTTCGGAACACCCCTTGAGATCGTGCGTGGGGATTTCTTCGGCATGGATCTCATAATTTCCGTCTTCTCTTCGCAGGGAGAATACCATGATCACAGGTGCTCCCATACGAAGTGCGAATGTGGCCGGTCCTTCATAGGTCGCGGCAGGCCTGCCGAAAAAAGGGACATAGAGCGAACCGCTCGGGCCACTCTGATCTGCGAGCAACGCAACGGCACCGCGATTACGCAGCGCAAGAATTATTTCCCGGATGGACACTCCCATCGGGACGATACGGTTTCCGAAATGTCCGCGCCAGGCTTCGACCAGATCGTCGACCGCACGGTTGTGAATGGAATGAACAATCACAGTCATTTGCACGGATAGCAGACGCGCGGCTCCGATCGACATCCATTCCCAGTTGCCGAAATGTCCGGACATGAACACAGCTCCTGACCCGCGACGCATCGTGCGCTCAATAACCTCCGGATTCCGCACTGTTATAATGCGAGCCAGCATTTCGTCATCAAGCCGGGGGGTCCACATCAGTTCAAAAATGGTGGTGATCAGGTTGTGATAGGAGCCACGGGCAATCGCACGGATCTCCTTGTCTTCGCGATCGGGAAAAGCTGAACGTAATTGCATCAGCGTGAGAGCTTTCCGCACGGGGACACAGTACCAGACCAACGTTGCAGTCCATCTTGCAAACAATCGGACACCACGCAGAGGCAGAAGCCGCAGCAGACCTGCGATACCGGCAAAGAGCATGTATTCGAGAGTGGACTTCAACGCTGACACATCGTTATCGCGTCGATGCCGAACGCTCCCAATCGGGATTGTTGATTTCGTTACGCATGGTGGAATGAACGAGTTCGAAGTTATTGAAGCCCGAACGATCGACAAAAATAAAATCCACACCGCCTTCGATGTAGTCATAGCGCCAGATGATATGCGGTTTCATGTCGCTTTCGTTCAACCGCCGATCCACGTAATCCGGTGGCCCGTAGAGGATGTACACGCGACCACGGTCCGACTTCCATCCAGGTTGGTATGCGGTCCTGAATTGCTCATTGCTGATCATCACGCGTTGCTTGTGCTCGGCATAGTATTCGTTGAATGCCGAATTCTGATCTTCGTCCCGGTCCCGCCAGAACTTCGTGAGAAATTTCCGCTTGGATTCCGATCCACTCAGCGACTTCCAGATATCTCTTTCATTTTTCGTTGATATGTAGCGAGCCATATCGAAACTATCGTCCAGCTCGTCCTCACCCATACCGGCGAACTCCGCTGCTATCAAATCTGCAATCCCACGGGCTTCGACGCTGTCGAATGGGATATCCGGATTGAATACATAAAAGGCTTTACTTTGCGATTGCGTGAAGTGTTCGGTTGTATCCCCGAGTGAAAGGATCAGAGTGTACATGCCGGAAGGCAGTGCGCCGAGATTCAACGTACCCGCTTCAACGCGGGATTCGTGCTTTCCGGAGCGTGCATGCGTTTTGCCAGTCATCGTGCGGCCGTAGGAACTGACGACCTCGCTCTTGACAAGAAAATCTTCCTTGTCGAGGTTGTACATCTCGGCATAATACATCAGGACAGGCAACTCCCTCCCGAAAAGACGGGTTGGGTTCGGGATCACCTCCAGTGTGTTTTTATAAAAGATGTTGTTCTCATCCTCTTCGGTCTGCTGTATTGACGATGCCAATTCTATATCGCTGAACTGCGGATTTCTTGTCTCGAAATCCCTCACTTCGTAAGCGATTTCAATACTGTCACTCATTGCGGGATGTGCTTCGTCACGGCTGATGACGGCAAAACGGTACAATCCCGGCTCCAACAGAAAATTGACGCAGCCGATCAATGCCTGATCATGAAGGTTGATAGTATCGGCAAGAATGACGGGAACACGCCAGTTCCTCATGACAGGATCCATTTCCTCATCCACACGCCGGATGATGCTGTGGACAAGAACCGACCCGCGAAATGCTCCTTCATGCTCGGAATACGTGAGTCCGGAGCGCGGGAAAGTGTAGTACAGTTCGACAAAGCTCGACCCCTTGTCATATTTGAAGGCCGCCAAATCGATATTCATCCGGAAATCGTTCTGCTGTGCGGGAGCAGAAAGCGAAGCGCACAACATGATGAGAAGAAAATGTCGAAAATTCATTGTACTGTCCTGATAACTGACTGCGATAATCGCTGCGTCTCGATTGTTCCTTCTAAACTAGCATTCCCGGTCAATAAATCAACACGAAATGCGCCCCCTGTCCCATGACCAGGTAATCAGCTGCTGCTATTCATCGCGCGGGAAGGATGTCATCCGGCTCGCTGCCGACATGGGCACTGCATCGCCCGACAGCTTCCACTGTTCAGTTTGCGGCATGACATGAACACCAAGGGCCCGCCGAAGCAGGCCCTTGGTGTCACTGTAGACATGGGTCGTCAGAACCCGAAGTTGACCGTGATGACATGGTTACCGCTGAAGATTTCCATGTCACGGTAAGCATAATCCACACCAATGATCAAATCACCGGTATTTAAATTGACGCCCGCGCCGAAAGCTGCACCGTACTGATATGCACTTTCTCCGAAGGCATCATTGTATGCTCCGTCAGCAAGGTTGTAGGAGCCGCGCAGAAAGAAGAAGTTCCTGAAGCTATACTCCACACCGAGGCGGTACTGATCGTTGAGATAGTTGTTGTTCTCGAAGGCGCCCGAGAATGTGACCAGATGCAGATCCGTGAACGCCCGGGTGTATGCAGCGGAAAGTTCCAGCGATGTGGGCAAGCTGAACCCCGCGGCCTCGATACGCAACAATTGCGGATCACGTTTACTGTCAAGCTCATCCGCCTGGCGCACCAGTCCTGGTCCGTCATACTTCATGTTGCCACCAAGGTGACGCAGCGTCACACCGAGAGAAAGTCCGCGAACACCGGCCAGACCCTGGTACTGTACACCGATATCGAATGCGGTCGTCGATGTCGATACGCGGTAGAGGTCCTCATTGATCAGGTACGCAGTTACACCGGCGCGGATGCGATCGGTAAGTGCACGTGAATACGTCAAACCGAGAGCGACGAACGTCGGAGACCAGATGGCACCTGTTCCGTCGGGACTTCTCTCGTCGGTCAGATCGATATCGCCGAACGAGAGTGATTTTATCGAGAAAGCGAGATGGCCGAAACCGGCGAAACGCGCTCCAACGGCGGCGTAATCGACACCGATGTCTCCGAAGCTCTGCATATGCGAGAACATTGCTTCGGCTGATTGCCTGCTGGCCGAAAGACCTGCAGGATTATAGTATATGGCATTCAAACCGGAGATGCCGGCACTGTATGAGCTGCCGAGCGCGATGCCACGAGCACCGACGGGGACCAATAATTGGGATGCCCCCGCGGTTCCGCTGCGATCGCCACCTCCGGCCATTGCAGTGGCACCCGTCAATGCGAGCACCATCACAACCGCCAGGAAAGTAGAAAGCGTAGTACGCATGATGTATCTCCTTTGATGATTCTGATTCACAACGTTTCGATATTCATACTGTGTCGTGCGAAGTAAACGACTAAATCCGGTCGAGATACTGCGCCTCGCTGACGACGCCGAGTTTGAGCACCTTTTCGGTCCCCAGATCAGGCATCTCGATATGAATGATGTACATGCCGCTTGCAACGGGAAGTCCGTTGTCGTTCTGGAGGTCCCAGGTCGCGAGTTGTGAACCATCATTTTTCTCGAAGGAGCGAACCAGTGTCCCGTCAACTGTATAGACGCGGAAACTGGCGCGCTCAGGGAGATGGTTGAACGTCACGAAGCGCTGATATTTGTTCAGCTCCTGTTCGTTGGAAGCCAGATACGGATTCGGGAAGACCTGAATGTCGTCGACATCCGCCTTCGCCGCTTCCACGCTGAAGCTTGCTTTTGGAGTTGTGAATGTGAATACATCGTCGCTGTCAAAGGCGACATTGGGAATCCAGCGCCAGATGTCGCCATTCTGCCAGGGGAAGGTCGAGCCGTCGGCAGCCGGTCCCTGGTACGACCATGCGGCATAGAGAATGGGCATCTGATCCGCATTGGCCAGAATAGTGAAATCACCTGTGTAAGCGGGATTCGGTGTCTCGCTGTAAGTTTCGTCGAGAATGAAAAGATACTCGCGATCACCCGGGTTCGCTGTCGGATTGAACTGGTTATTCTTTGCTGCCACCCCTTCCTGCTCAACGAGAGCAAAAGAGATCTGCCGTGGATTGTC
Organism: Bacteroidota bacterium; assembly: GCA_018224345.1. Classification (GTDB taxonomy): domain Bacteria; phylum Bacteroidota; class Ignavibacteria; order SZUA-365; family SZUA-365; genus SZUA-365. The sequence continues at coordinate 838 of JAGTUW010000029.1, read as the reverse complement.
CGAGTCCGTGACGTCCCAGATGGTCATCGGGGAATCGTAATAACCCTGGTAGGCATAGTTGGGATCCGATCCGCGCAGATAGACATACCCTTTCGATGAAGTGTTGCGATCGAAACGGACTTCAACTACCGTTTTGACTTCATAGGGCATAATGCTGCTACCGAAGAAATCCCAGCCGACCAGCCAGAAACCGAAGTAGTCCAGATACACCTGCGGGCCACCTTCCCACTCGACCCTGAGGATTTCCTCACCGGTCTTGTAATGTCCCGAACCTTGCACACCGATCTGGAATCCGTCCAGTGTAAAATAGTCGGTCTCAAGACCGCCGAATGCGGAAGCTTTGTCGATCAACCGTTGATTCGTCGATGAGTTGGTAAGATTCCAGGCATAATTGTCGAATTCCAGAATGTCTCCGTAGAAATCGACATCCACTTTGCCAATCGATTCAAATGTCACTGCGTAGCTGTCGCCAGTCAGATTGTTCTGATCGATGACACGTACCAGCACGGAGCCCGTCGACACACCCTCGGTATGAAGGACCTGCAGATTCTCCTTGAAGTCCGCACCGGCCCGGTATCCCGGATCAGTGGTTTTCGGACGTATCTCAAGGATGCGTGGTGTCGACTCAAGCTGCCGGGGCGTGGCCTCGGGATCCTCGTCGTTGTAGGAATATGCAGTAACGGCAAAGTAATAAGGCTGATTGTTTACCAACGGGCGATCAGTGAGCGCATCATTGGAAAGCTCGATTACCCGTTCGATACCAGAAGCCGTGCCGAACGGCACGGGCAGCACGACGACAGCACCAGTCCGTTCATCAATGACCTCCTCAAATATGGTC
>JAGTUW010000028.1 GCA_018224345.1 Bacteroidota bacterium | reverse complement strand
GCAACAGATACGGAACGAATATCCATGACTGAAGAACTCTGCATCATCGGCGCCGTCGTTGCAGCGCATGGTGTTCAGGGTACTGTCAGATTACGATCGTACTCCGATGTGCCCGGACGCTTCGGCCAGCTTGAAACCGTGTTGCTCGGCGTCGATGACAGGCATATACAAACATATCGCGTGCTTTCTTCATCGGAATACGGTGATCGTGTGCTGCTTCGCTTCGAGGGGTGCGACGATCGTGATACGGCGGAAACACTGATCGGCTGCAACGTCTATATACCGGAACACGCGATGGAACGTCCACCCGATGGCAGCCATTTCGTACACGATCTCATCGGCTGCACGATGCGCACTGTCTCCGGAGAATATCGCGGTATTGTGCGTGATGTAATGCTGCTTCCGGCAAATGATATATATGTCGTCGACTATGACGGAAGTGAAGTGCTCGTCCCTGCCGTACCAGCCTTTATCAGAAGCGTTGATATCGAGGCACGAAGCATTGTCGTAGACCCCATTCCCGGGTTGTTCGAGGATACCAATGCGGATTGATATCATCACCGCCTTCCCGCCACTGTTGCATGGTCCGCTCAGCGAGAGCATTCTGAGGCGTGCACAGGAAGCCGGACACGCAGAAATCGTCGTGCATGATCTCCGCGATTATACACACGACAAGCACCGGACACTCGACGACACGCCGTACGGCGGTGGCGCGGGGATGATTCTCAAGGCGGAACCGCTGTTCGAGTGCATAGAAACGCTGCAGGCACAGCGCCATTATGACCAGGTGATTCTCACTACGCCTGCCGGACGAGTGTATGATCAGAGTCTGTGCAAGCAACTGTCGATGGAAGAGGCGCTGATCATTATCTGTGGCCATTACAAAGGTATCGATCAACGAGTGATCGATGCGCTGGTCAGCATGGAAATATCCATTGGTGATTATGTGCTGACCGGTGGGGAACTCGCAGCCGCGGTCATTGTCGATTCCGTCATCCGCCTGCTTCCCGGCGTGATTGGGGACGGTGAATCCATGCTTACCGATTCCTTTATGGAAGGTGAACTCGATTGCCCGTATTATACGCGTCCCCCGTCCTTTCGCGGTATGAACGTGCCGGAAGATCTGCTCTCGGGCGATCATGCACGGGTTCGCAAATGGCGTGAGCATGCGGCACGAACATTGACACGGCAACGCCGTCCGGATCTGCTCGAAGATTCGTCCCGGAACGCACCGGAAAGAAAGAAAAAATAGCTGTATATTGGATAATCAGGACGATACAATTGAAGGAGTATTTCTCATGAACAAAGTCGATCTCATTGAGCAGTCCATGATGCGCAACGACCTTCCGGATTTCAAACCGGGGGATGTCGTCAACGTGCATGTGCGCGTCAAGGAAGGCAACAAGGAGCGCATCCAGGAATATCAGGGCATCGTGATTTCCATCAAAGGTGGTGGCCTCCGTCGTACCTTCACGGTACGCAAGGTCAGCAACGGTGTCGGCGTCGAACGCATTTTCCCGATACACTCGCCCGCGATCGCGAAAGTGGTCAAGGTACGCAGTGGAAATGTGCGTCGCGCCAAACTGTTCTACCTTCGCAACCTCGCCGCCAAACAGGTACGCGCGAAAACGACATAATGCATTTCCGTATCTGTCGTACCGGTATGCTCCGGCATGGGCGGTACGCGGATTCCGTTCCGATATGATGCCGGCAGCGCACTCTCCGCGCTGCCGCTCCATTTTCATTACGTTTTGACTTTCGCCCCGCAGCTTCGGCGTGTTTCCCGCGGGACCGACTGTCTTTTTCACCAGAATATTCCCGGATTGTTACAGAGGACATGGCTACATTTGTCGCGCGACATAACCAGAACAACCGCAATCTGATCGAAGCGCTGTCGATAACTGCAGGACAGACGCTGAATTTCCGGAATCTGCCGACGGATGAGGCCGCCTGGGCGCTGCTCGAATCCGAAGCGGATCTCGGGCTCATTTCTCCGCTGCTGTTCGGCAAACGACAGAGTGATATCGCACTGCTCGGTGGCGCCTGTGTCGCGGCAGTGGGGGCAACGGGAGAATGGCGCCTGCATTTCCGCCAGGGGCTGCACAGTATCGATACCCTGGGGATCTATGGAACGCGCGGGATGTCCGATATGCTGGCGGAAATTCTTTTGCGCGAAAAATACGGCATGCAACCACGACTGCATCAGGTTACCGGTCCCGCTCCGCAGGCACTTGCCGCAGTGGATGCGATCCTGACCACAAGCGATGAAGAACGAACGGAACTTGATTCATCCTCCTCACTCGATATCATCGACGAATGGTTCGACATGACGCAGTTGCCATTGGTCCGCGAAGTGTTCATCGGATGGGAACGCCGGCTGGACGCGATCATCGATCACGCCGTGCGTACTGCAGGGGAAATCACGGACACAGAAGCACTGCACACTCTCAAAGCCGCCATGCAGGGACGCGGCACCGAGAACGAGACCGAGGCGATCCCTTCGCATTTCCGGTATGTCTTCAACGATGACGCTGTGGAAGGGCTGCGCACCTTCTTCCAGATGGCTTTCTTTTACGGACTCCACCCCGACATTCCGGATCTCTTGTTCTGGATGGCCGAAGAGTGAGAGAACGCAGGGGGTGAAATGTGAGAAACCAAAGAGATAAAATATGACAAACCACCCCGCCTCCGTTGCGCTTCGACGGGGCAAGCGACGGGCAGGAAGGGCGAATCAGAGTAAAGCACTTGGAATTCCCCTTGCAAGTCAGGGGCGGATACTCTAGATTGATTTTTTTATACACAGTCATGTGACGGGAAACGCATGCTCACCTCGTTGTATATCAGGAATTTCGCGCTGATCGAGGAGATCAGAATTGACTTCGGCAAAGGCCTCACGGTCATGACCGGGGAAACCGGCGCCGGTAAATCCATCGTCATTGATGCACTCGGCCTCGTGCTCGGGGAACGTGCCGATACCGCCATGATCCGGCAGGGAAGCGACAAAGCCATTGCCGAAGCGGAACTCGATGCAGCAGCGCTGGAAAAACTCCGTCCGGGAGTCGAAGCCCTCGGCGCGGAATGGCAACCTGTGCTTATTCTCCGTCGTGAACTGTCGTCCAAAGGCGGCAGCCGTGCCTTCGTCAATGATTCCCCCGTGCCGGTAGCGGCGTTGCGTGAATTGGGAAACCGGCTGATCGATATTCACGGGCAACATGAACATCAGGCACTGCTGCGCAGCGAGACGCACCGCCTCGTTCTCGACAGCGATCCGGAGGTTGCCGCCGCTCTGACCGCGTATCAGGAACAGTATCGGGAATTCATCACAGCCATTACGGAACTCGAAGAAGCGCGGCGTACACGCGATCGCATCGATGAACGACGACTGCTGGCCGAACATCAATTGCGGGAAATCGACCTGGTTCAGCCCGCTGAGGGAGAGGATGAGACCATCGAGAGTGAATTGAAAATGGTCGAGCATAGCGAGCGACTGGCGACGGCGGCACATGAAATCGTTGATCTCCTGTACGACGGCGAACACAATGTGGTCGATATGCTCGGGCGTTGCGAAAAACTGATGACGGATATCGAACGCATCGATCCCTCCGTCGATGCGCTGAAACGCGATATCATTGCAGGCGCGGCGGGGCTGTCGGAAATCGCCCGGTCCATGCGCGACTACAGCGAACGCATCGATTTCACACCGGAACGCGCAGAACAACTCAGGCATCGCCTCGCCGAAATCCTCGGGCTCAAACGGAAATTCCGCCTGACGCTGCCGGAATTACTGGAAAAACGCGAGGAACTCGGAAGGGAACTCGCCGGACTCGACTCCATCGACGATCGTATCGAAGCGCTCGAACAAGAATGTGAATCCCAGCGCATCCGGACTGCCACGGTTGCGGACGGACTCAGTACACTGCGTCGTACGAAAGCCGGGAAACTCGGCAGTGACATTGTCCGGGCGCTCAAGGACCTGGGTATCAAAAACGCGCGCTTCGAAACCATGCTGCATCCGACACCGGCATCCTCGGCCGGTATGCGGCACCTGCTGCGCGATGGCGTTCCGGTGCAATGCGATGAGTTCGGCTGGGATACAGTGGAGTTCTTTCTCTCCACCAATCTGGGTGAGGAGCCCAAACCGCTCGCCAAAGTCGTCTCGGGAGGCGAAGTGTCGCGTATCATGCTTGCCATCAAAAGCATGTTCGCCGGACGCGACGGCATTCCCATCATGGTGTTCGATGAAATCGACGTCGGTGTCAGCGGCGGGATCGCACGCAAGGTTGGCGAGGCTATGCGCAAACTCGCGCATGCGCATCAGATTATCGCCATCACGCACCTCCCGCAGATCGCGGGCATGGGCGTCGCCCATCTGAAAGTCGACAAACTGGTGCGCAATGGACGTACGACAACACGGG
>JAGTUW010000027.1 GCA_018224345.1 Bacteroidota bacterium | reverse complement strand
TCGCACTTGTTCTCTGCGATGTAGAACATACGCTTCACCAATACACCTTTCTCGTGTATCCGATTGCCTGAGTGTATGCAGGGGTAAGAGTTCCCTCCGCCAGACGCGGACCTGGCATGAACGATCACACAGCTTCCCATGATTGATACGAGGCACAAGGCGTCACGCATGCTTTTACAATCAAACAGATACAGCAGTGAAGGCACGGCGATTCGGAAGACTACACTTTCTTCAGGACTCCGTGTTCTCACCGAGCGGATTACTTCAGCGCATTCCCTGGCCCTTGGTGTCTGGATCGATACCGGCAGCCGCGACGAGCGACCGGAAGAAAACGGCATCTCGCATTTCATCGAGCATTGCGTTTTCAAGGGAACGAAGCGGCGTCGCACCCATCATATAGCACAGTACCTCGAGAGTGTCGGTGGATATCTGAATGCGTTCACCAGCAAGGATAATACCTGTTACTACGCACGGGTACTCCGGCCGCATCTTGGTCGTGCCGTGCATTTGCTGGCCGATATCGTGCTCCATTCCACGTTCCCCGAAAAAGAGGTGGAAAAGGAAAAACAGGTCATCCTTGAGGAAATGCGCGGAACGGAGGATGACCCGGAGGAATTGCTGCACGAACAATTCGAACTGCAGATGTTCGGGCGTCATCCTCTGGGGCAACCCATCATCGGTCAGGAACCGCAGGTTCGTATGTTCACCAGTGAACACCTCCATCGCTTTGTACATCAACACTATGTCGGGGGAAACATGGTGGTCGCTGCCGCCGGGGCCGTCGATCACGAACGCCTTGTCGCTGAATGCGAGAAGGAATTCGCAACGCTGCCGCGCGGTGCTCAGACGCGTCGTCGCAAGCCGGGAACACCTCCATCCCGGCATCACGTCATTCATCGCCCATTTCAGCAGGCGCATATCATTATCGGGTGCGCTGCGGAGGGGTATCGCGGCCCACGCCGTCATCAACTTGCAGTACTCAATACATTGCTGGGCGAAGGAATGAGCTCGCGTCTTTTCCAGAGGATTCGTGAGCGATATGGGTATGCGTATAATATCTACTCTTTCCTGTCGATGTTTACCGACGTGTCTGTTTTCGGTGTGTATGCCGCTGTGGACGCTGATCGTGTCACACGCGCAACGGAAGTGTTATATCATGAATTGGACGAGCTTACCAGGACGCCGGTTTCCGTGCGCGAGCTCAATCGCGCCAAACAGCAACTAACCGGGACACTGATGCTCGGGCTCGAGAGCATGACCAATCGTATGACGCGCATCGGTCGTGACGAACTTCTCTATGGGCAGGACGTCCCTGTAGATGAATTGATTCAGCACATCCAATCCGTTACACCAGACGAGATCCGGAATCTTGCAACGGACCTGTTTCGTCCCGGGAGATTGTCCAGCAGAACCCTTTTGCCGGGTGATGGCAATGTTGAGCAGGGGACCTCTGCAACAGGCTGAGTCAAAACCGCTGAAAAATGCCCGTTTCCGTTGCACCTTCCAGGGATGGCATCGTTCATTGTCGTTGTTTTGTAATTCCTGAGTATGTCCGTACATTTGTCTGGATAGCTTCTTATCGTCCTTTCGGCGCTCACAGAATTTCCGTCAGCGAAGAAGGAGCGTTTTCCTCATCATTCGGTATGAACATAATGATTTCCGCACCTGAGCTTTCCCACCGCGCTTCATTGATGCCCGCCTCCCCGATACGCAAACTTGTCCCTTTGGGTGATGCGGCAAAGCAGCGCGGGATTCATGTTTACCACCTCAATATCGGCCAGCCCGACATCGATACGCCGGTAGAATTTTTCGATGCCGTGCAATCGTTCAAGGAAAAAGTGATTGCCTACGGTAATTCGCAGGGGATTCGCTTGTTCATAGAGAGCCTGCAGGAGTATTACGACACATTGTCGATTCCCTTGCTTTACGACGATATCGTCATTACGACCGGGGGATCGGAGGCTATCCTCTTCGCCTTGATGGCAGCAGCGGAGCCGGGAGACGAGGTTCTTGTCTTCGAACCATTCTACACGAATTACAACGGTTTCGCCATCATGGCCGGTGTCACCCTCGTCCCTGTCGCCACGCAGGCGGAGGACGGGTTTCATCTCCCTTCGCGTGAGGAAATCGAGAAGCACATTACGCCACGTACACGGGCGATTATCATCTGCAACCCGAATAATCCGACGGGGACGGTGCTCGGAGAAAAGGAACTCCATGACGTACGCGATCTCGCACTGCGGCACAATCTTTATGTACTGGCGGATGAAGTCTACAGAGAGTTCGTCTACGAAGGCACTGCGACATCAGTGCTGCAGATCGAGGGACTCGAACAGCATGCGGTCGTCATGGATAGTCTTTCAAAACGCTACAGTCTCTGTGGCGGACGTATGGGGAGTGTCATCAGTCGCAACCGGGCATTCATGGAAGTGATGCTGCGATTCGGGCAGGCACGACTCTGTACCGCGACGCTCGAGCAGGTCGGTTCCGCAGCACTGGTCGCCTCGGGTGCCAAATACTTTGATCCGATGATCAGGGAGTATCGTCAACGGCGTGATGCGACGTACGAGGAATTGCAGAACATTCCTGATATGCTGTGTCGCAAGCCCAACGGCGCGTTTTATATCATGGCACAGTTCCCTGTTTCCGACATCGAGGACTTCGCCGCATGGATGCTGACAGATTTCAGCGACAACAATGAGACAACGATGATTGCTCCCGGTCCCGGCTTTTATGCCACGCCGGGACGAGGTCTCAACGAGGCAAGACTCGCGTATGTACTTAACGCTCCCGAGTGCCGGCGTGCAGTGGAGCTTCTCGCACGAGGTATTGAGCAATACAACTCTGTACACAGAAAGGACTGACGGTCGACTATGATTACCATCACGATCGACGGAAAGGAAATTCAGACCGAGCCTTCGAAAACCATTATCGAGGCAGCGTTTGAACACGGTATTTACGTTCCACATTTCTGTTGGCACCCCGCGCTCTCCATCAGCGGAAACTGCCGCATGTGTCTTGTGGAAGTGGAGAAGATGCCCAAGCAGGTCATCGCGTGTTCGACACGCTGCATGGACGGGATGGTCGTACATGTCAATTCGGAAAAAGCCGTACAGGCGCGTGAAGCGGTCATGGAATTCATCCTGATCAATCACCCACTCGACTGTCCCATCTGTGATGAAGCAGGGGAGTGCAAGTTGCAGGATTACGCCTATCACTACAGCGTCGGCGAAAGCCGTTTTGACGAGGAGAAGGGGCTCAAGCGCAAACGCGTTGCGTTGGGGCCACGTGTTCTTTTCGACGCGGAGCGCTGTATCTCCTGTTCCCGTTGCATCCGTTTCTGTGAAGACCTTGCAGGATATCCGGAGCTGACCTTTGTCGAGCGCGGTGATCATGTCACGATTGAGACGTTTCCCGGCCGGCAGCTCGAAAATCCGTATTCAATGAATGTCATCGATATTTGTCCTGTTGGCGCGTTAACCAGCAGGGATTTCCGCTTCAAGGCGCGGGCCTGGGATATGTCGGAAACACCCGGTGTTTGTCCTGGCTGTGCCCGCGGCTGTTCGATGGATATGTGGGTGCGACAAAATGAGATTTTGCGCCTGACCCCGCGTGAGAATCAGGAAGTCAACAATTTCTGGATGTGTGACAGGGGGCGCCTCGAGAGCTTCCGTCACGTGCATGAGGAGACACGCATCGAACAGCCAATGCTGCGCAAGGACGGTGTACAGCTCGCTGTCGGCTGGGATGAAGCTCTGGCCGCCGCGGCTTCTGAGCTTCGTTCATGGAAAGGTGATACGGTGGCCGTGATCGCCTCTCCTTACGATACCTGCGAGGATAATTTCCTTGCCGCGCGATTCGCGCGTGAGATTCTCACCACACAGTTTCTGGATATTCTACCACATGTCGAGGCCGGGGATCAGGATGAATTCCTGCTTCGTGAGGACAAAACACCCAATTCCGCTGGAGCCCGGATCGCAGGTGTCACACCGGTGGATGATGCACACAATCTTGACAGTATTGTTGAGGGATTGCAATCGGGGAAGATCAAGGCTGTCGTAGTCAGTGATGTGCGGGCACACGAGCACGCAGGATTCATGCAGGCTCTTGGCAAGGCCCAGTTCGTGGTGGCAATTGTCAGTAATGCTTCAGCATTGACCGAACGGGCAGATGTAGTGCTCAGTGCATCTACCTTTGCGGAGAAACTCGGTACGTTTCTGAACTTTGAAGGACAGTTGCAGCTTCTTCGTCCTGCCGTCAATACAACGGAGAATGAGCGGTGGATGGGTGCCTTCGCCATGAGTCGGCTTGATAAATTCGCGAGCGAATTTGATCGCTGGGGGCGTATGAAGCGTTACGACGCCCGCTCTGCCGGCAGAGTTTTTTCGTTGCTTGCCCAGCTCATGGGTGGGAAATGGGGTTATGATCACCCCGAGGATATTTTTGAAGAAATGGCAAAGCGTATCGAAGCTCTGCACGGTCTGACATACGAAGGTCTGGGCCGGTGGGGAGTGCGTCTTGGCTCCGAGCAGCCAGGGCATCTTCTGCCTTATAAATACTCTGATGTTCGTCCTTAACCCAGGCGGAAACCATGGATTTCATTGATATTGTCATTGCCCTGATCAAGATTGTCGTGATGTTTGCCGTTGTCCTGGTTACCGTCGCGGAACTTGTCTATACCGAGCGCAAGATCAGCGCCTGGATTCAGAACCGTATCGGCCCGAATCGTGTCGGCTGGCGGGGTTTGTTGCAGCCCTATGCAGACGTGATCAAACTGGTGCTCAAGGAGGACATCGTCCCTACGGCGGCGAATCGTTTCATTCACACACTTGCACCCATCATTTCCATTGGCGTAGCATTCAGCACGCTTGCAGTGATTCCCATCGCCGGCGAAACGATCAGCATGTTCGGGAGGGAAATTCAGATGGTCATTGCCGATGTCAATGTCGGGGTGCTCTACGTGCTTGCTCTCACTTCGATGGGGGTATACGGTCTGACGCTCAGCGGGTGGTCTTCGAACAACAAGTATTCACTGCTGGGTGGCCTGCGTTCCTCGGCGCAAATGATTTCATATGAACTCTCGATGGGATTGAGCGTGATCGGCGTGATCATGATCACCGGTTCGCTGCAGTTGACTGAAATCGTCTCGCATCAGTCCGGGTGGATGTGGAACATGGTCCTGCAACCCGTCGGTTTCATCACATTTGTCGTTGCCGCATTTGCCGAGACCAATCGCACGCCATTCGATCTTCCGGAGGCAGAGCCGGAACTGGTCGGAGGATATCATACAGAATACAGCAGTTTCAAATTCGCCCTGTTTTTCCTTGCTGAATACGCAAATATGATTACCGCGAGCGCGATCATCGTGACACTGTATTTTGGCGGGTGGCAGGTGCCATATCTCGAATTGCTCGCGTTGCCCACCGGTGTGGTCGTTGTACTTCAGATTCTGGCTTTCATAGTCAAAGTGGCCTTTATGCTGTTTGTGTTCCAGTGGGTGCGGTGGACTGTGCCCCGTTTCCGTTACGATCAGTTGATGGATCTGGGTTGGAAAGTGATGTTACCGATTGCACTCGCGAACGTCATCGTCACGGGAATTGTTATTCTGCTGATACAGTAACCTGAAAGAAAGGAACGTTATGGAAGTCCGCACGCAGGATAAATACACGCTGACATTCTGGGAAAAATTATACATCCCCGAGATACTCAAGGGGATGAAGCTGACGCTTGAGCAGATGCTGAAGAAAAAAGACACCCGGGAATACCCTGAGGAGAAATGGGTTCCACCGCCATCGTATCGTGGGGCACCGGTTCTCGTGCTGGAACGGAATGGAGTCGAGCGCTGTGTGGCGTGCGGCTTGTGCTCGCGTGTTTGTCCCGCCCTCGCCATCGAAGTGCAGGCCGCCGAGACGGAGCACGAGAAGGAACGTTATCCCGAGTTGTTTGAAATCAATATGTTGCGCTGCATTTTCTGTGGCTTCTGTGAAGAAGTATGTCCCGAGGAAGCGATTGTCATGAGTCCGACCTACGAGATGGTCTTTACCAGATATGAGGATGCTATTTTCGGTAAAGACAAGCTGCTCATGTCGGCGGAGGAACTCGCTCCCCGTCTCGAATTTCTGCGTTCGCACCGTTGAATGATCAGCATTGAGTCTTACTGATATGTCCACATATCGCATTCTTGTAATATCGTCCCTGCTCGGGACGATATTCCTTTTTCAGGCCTGTCTGAGTTTGATCGACGACATTCTGATTCCCTCACAGGTTGTGATTGATCGGGAATTTGTGGTGGCTGTGGACGGATCGGTGATCGGTCATGGCGGTGGGATGGTAGGCCTCGTTGTGCAGATACCGGAAAGCGTTGATTTTATTGCGGCAAGCTATGTCGGGCCATCCGTTCGCCGAATACTTCGTCGGAACGCGAACATCGCGGCACGTTATCGCGCTGAACAGGGTCATGTCGTGATTGCGGTTGCTGACAGCATCGTCACGACGAGGGATACACATGGTGACGTGCGAGTACTCCTGCGCTTCGTCGCGCGGGAAGCCGGGAGCGCCACATTCAAATTTATTGCGGGCACGGTGCAACAGGGAGAGAAGAAGTTGCACTGGCAGAGTACGGATCCGGTGGGTATCCGTGATTTTGCAGACCTTGATGATGAACGCGTTGTGCGACAGGTTCATGTGCGCCATCCCGAACGAAACGGTACCGCCGCAATAGAGCTTGCGTCTCATCGGCAGTATTTGCTTTTTCCCGACAGTGGCCTTTCCCGACTCCCTCTGACAAGGGACTTTACCATTGAGACCTGGTGTTTGACCACATCCGTGGATGTCCCGTTGTTCAGTACGCGTACGGACGATTTCAATACGGCATTCCCGATGGAATTACGGGTCAACGCACGGGGAGAGGCGGAGCTGCGCTGTGCAGATGGCCGCCACAGTTATGCGAGTGCCGGCGGCCACTTTATTGCCGACGGGGGGTGGCATCATCTCGCGGTAGCGTGGTGTGCAGACAGTTCACGGTTTTTGTTGTATGTCGACGGAAACGTGCGCGATACACTGATCGTCCCGTCCACCATGCGCAGTGTGACAGGCCGGGAGCTCTTGCTCGGAAGCAATGTTTCGCGCACGCAGTTCGCGCGTGCGAACTTCGACGAATTGCGGTTGTGGGAAACATGCCGCAATGAACAGGAGATCGCTTATTACCGCGACCTGGCATTGAGCGGGTATGAAACAGGTCTGTATGCTCTGTTTTCATTCGATAATGGAACAGAGGGGCGGATCTACGGGCAATCCCAGATGGACAGCATCTGGCTTGCCGCCTACAATCGTCCGCGATTGATTGTTTCCACTGCTCCGTTGCGTATTGAACTCCTGTCTTTCAATACGATGTTGGATGAAGATACCGTCCGCATGAGCTGGGAGACATTTGACGAGACGAAGATCCGGGGATATGATGTCGAAAAGCGGACCGAATCCGGGCGCTATTCCGTCTTCGAGCATGTCGAGCCGATGAGAACCCCGGAGAGGCACCAGATATACACATTGACAGATCGTTGGAGCGGCAGGCAGATCGTGTATTATCGACTGCGGAGGATAAATACGGATGGCACAGTCCTTTTTTCTGCCGAAGTCCCGATCGGCAGCGAGGTCATACTGAATTTTGTGCTTGAGGACAATAACCCCAATCCCTTTACCGAGACGACGGAAATCCATTATACAGTATCGAAGCGAACGCGCGTGGATTTGACTGTCTACGACATCATGGGCAATGAGGTCGTCGCGCTGGTTGCAGAGCGTCAGGAACCTGGTTCGTACGCGGTGACATTCGACGGGCGGGAATTGCAGGGTTGAATTTACTTTTATAAAATGCGCACGAGTGCTGGTTC
>JAGTUW010000026.1 GCA_018224345.1 Bacteroidota bacterium | reverse complement strand
CGATACCATCAGCGTCCGATCCAGGTGCGGCGGAAACATTGGAAAGCTGCTTATGGTATTCACCCGCAGCGCCCCAGGTCCCGTTAATGGTCCGTGGCTTGAATATCGGGAAGTTCGTCGAGATACTCTCGTCACCCCAGGAAAAGGGGATGGAGGGGCCGATCTTGATGCGTTCGGTGCCGGACGGTTCGTAAACGAACAATGTGTTCCATTGTGCCCCGTAAAGGAAGGGCATGTTTACCCAGTCGTTACCGATTTTCAATTCAAAGCCTGCGCGAATTCGGGACGGCTGCAACGTCACGCCATCGCCGATCCGCTCGTCGGAATCAAGCGTCCACATGAAACCGCCACCGAAGGGTATGCTGATCGTCGCCTCAGCCACATAGGGCTGTGGCTTGACTGCACCGGTTTCATCGAGATGCGGATAATGCTGCCTCTCGACGACGGTCTCATAAAGATCCGGAGTCAGAATCTCCCGCAGGTTCCGTCGGCCGACAATGCGATAGTCATCGAAATCAGGGTTATCCTGATTTGGCAGGAAACCTGCGGAAAGACGTTCAGGATCATGGGGACGTGCCTTCTCGATAATGATGGCAATCAGATTCTGATTATCCTTCGGACTCTGAATGACACGCATCCGTGCTTTTCCTGTGAGTACACGTTCCGCTACGGCTACTGCCTCGGCATCCAGCAAATCATCACGATTGTCACGCACTTTGCGCATGATTTCGAGAATTGTGGGTTCGTCCTGTATGATCCATTGCGGAAAATACTTGGCTACCAGCGGGTCGAGTGTAGTGAGTGCCCGCAGAAGAACACGCAGGCGATCGTTTTCATCCTTGTAGTATTCGAGTGCGAAGTCGAGAAGACGCAGATAGTTTTGCCGGTCATCCTCCGACGGCCGGTATGCCACCATCTCATTGACGAGTTTGTCACCCCACGCCATCCGCTGGCGCAGGTCTTCCTCGGTAAAATTGGCACTTCTCATGTATCGCATAATCTGCTCAACACTCGTCATGCCATCCTCGGAACTCTGGGCTTGCACCACAACCGGTGCTAACCAGGCGATGAGGAAAAATGCGACGAGAATCGAAAGAAGTCGTTGTTTCATCTGTTTGCCGTGTTGTTCCGTGCTTGATGTAGTATGGTTCTTCATGGTACCGCCTCCGTTCAATTAAAAATGGAAGGCAGCCCGATACGCAGGCGCGGAGTGATGAGGAAGTAACTGCTTTCGGTCTCCCAGATCTCCTGTTCGCGGAGGAGGAAGGAATACTTGGCCTCCACGCGCAGCCAATCGGTGAGCTCGAGGAAGGCGTCAGCCATCATCCGCCCACCGAAATACTGGATGCCCATACCGTATCTGTTGGTGGAACTGAGGTTTATGAAAGACATCCGTATGTAGACATCAACAATATCCTGTTCCTTACCGAGTGTCATCATCTTGCCGATATCCTCGACAGCGAACATGTGGCCTTCCTTTCCGCTCGGGATATCTTCGATACCGATCAGATGATTGCGCTTGACCTGCATGAAGGCGCCACCCAGATTGAGGCGAAACGCCACAGTCGGATTGATGGCCCTGTCCTTGAACATGATCGGATAGTAGAGCTGCGCGATCGTCCCTATGTGGAAGAAATCATTCGAATAATTCTTCACGTCCACCGCAGGATCGAAATTATCGTGCCGCATTACATTGAGGCGACCATAGGCATCGATCTTCTCGAAATCATTGATTACCGTCAGGTGTCCGCCGAGAGAAAAGGGGAACCCGAAGGTAAAATCAAAGGAAAGATTGTATCCGCCCGGCGAGGCATACAGATTGTTTCTGTAGGCCAGAGGGCTGGGCAGATCCTCTGCGACCATATTCATCGGCAGAACGATACCGACACTCATCTGATTTTTGAAACCGATGTTCAGCGAGGAAATACCGCTTGACCAGCGCGGCAGACCGATCTCATCGTTTCCAATTGTGTAATTCACTTTCCAGTTCGGAGCAAAACCCGAACGTGCCGGAGAACGAAGCTCGAGTCGATCAAGCGATGCATCTACGATGAGGAAATCCGCCGGGAAACGGCCGGGATTGACAATCACCTCGACGATCTGCTGCATATTCACTTCAGCGGCATCGATACGGAGCATACCGCGGACTTCATAACTCGATTCGCCAATGTACGCGAACTCGATGTCTTCTTTGTCATTGGGTTCACCTTTGCCGGCGAGGACTTTCGGCAGCTTGGTTTGCACTTCCCACTTGTCGGCATTGTCTCCGACGAAGACGGCACTGGTGATTTTCAATTGCCGGTCACGATCGGGATTGCGGACGCGTACCTTGTTGCTCTCCTCATAAAACATGGGGATATAGCCTGTGAACAGCGGGCCGGCCGCATCATATTGCGGCGGAATGACCGCAGTGGCCAAGGTGTCACGTGTATTCCAGAAATCACGGAAACGGCTGGTCGTCGTCTCCAGTTCACGCTGCGTCATGACGATGAACGGTCCGACCTTGCCCGGCATCCAGTCTCCACGTTCCGGCAGTGGAATCGAGGGCGATTGGCTACGACGCGCGAGAATGTCCTCATAGAGGTTCTCGTCCGCGAGACGCAGCACACTGAGAAGGTCCGTCCCGGAGAGGGAAAACCCTTTTGCAATCGGCTCGGAAATGCCGACATCGAAACCGAGTCCGAGTCCGCCTTCCTCCTGACCGGCGGTCACATCCTCGGGCGGCAGGGTTTCGAGCTTCTCGACATAGACCTCGATAATTTCGAAGGGCTCGAGACCATAGAATTCCTGCTCCTCGGGTGTCGCTTCGACATAATACACTTCGACCTTGCGCATCTGGGAACTTCCTTTTCCCTGTCGGCCGGGAACATCGAAGGTCCCATCCTCACGATACTCCTCATCGAAGACACCCAGGTCGTTGGCCCGGATGAAGGCTTTGTCTATACGCTCATAGAATTGGCGCAGGGCGAATCCCTTGATCTGCGTATAATCGTACCCGGTCGTTACCGAGAGCCGGCGCCGGCCTGTCGTCGCCCGCGGTTTATCCTCTGCTGCCGACCTGATGATTTGATTTTTCTCCGCGGCATCGTTGTATTCACGCTTCAAATCCGTTTGTTTGCTCTTCACCTCACGGTCGGTCTGAGCAAAAAGTGGCGGCAGAAGCCCGGCAACGAGTGCCACGACGAAAAAGGCACGTAAAAGAAATCGTTTGCTCATGAACTT
Organism: Bacteroidota bacterium; assembly: GCA_018224345.1. Classification (GTDB taxonomy): domain Bacteria; phylum Bacteroidota; class Ignavibacteria; order SZUA-365; family SZUA-365; genus SZUA-365. Next base: position 7,976 of record JAGTUW010000026.1, on the reverse strand, counting down.
ACCTCTAATCGAATTGAAATTTCCACTTCGCTTTGCATGGGAACGACGGATCAGTCCTGATACAACAGAACATTGAATCGTTCGTTCACTGAACCGTAGCGTATTGATATCGTCGCTTCGGTCCCTTCACGGCTGACCCGGCCTCGCAGCCAGAACTTGATGAGGCTGCCCTGTTCGGCACCGGTATTCGGATTGGTGCGGGGCAGAATCTGGACTTCGTCGAGAAGATCCTGACCGTCCTCGGATTCCGCTTCAATTCGAATTTCCGAAGCCGGAATGTTCCGAATATTGTCTCCGATGCATCGGCCGCATCGCGCCGCGACGAACTGGAAGACATTATTGATCGGGTATTCGCCACCGTGCGCGAATGAAGCGGCTCCTATCCTGTCAACGGGTGCAGAGACAGTATAGAGGAATTCTGATACCTGCAATGCAGTTGCGGCAGAATCCAGCAGCACCTGATACGGACGTCCGCGATACTTCGACTTTACCACCATGGTTTTGCCAAGCGCGCTTTCAGGAACCTTGTATTTCAGAATGCTGCCCTGACCACTCTCTGCCTCCTCTCCATCGAGTTCGATTGTCCAGCTGTAGGAACCGGCTTCCTCGAGACCCGCAACGTTGACGTTCATCTCGAAAATCTCATCCGCAAAAGCACCGAGCGGCTTTCTGCGTACAAGATAGGGTTCTTTGACATGAACTTCGAAATTGATGGGACGTGAGACACTTTTGGTGCCCGCAGCACGGCTGTCACGTGCATCCACAGTGACCGTCTGAACGCCGGCTTCGTTGAAGGTATTCTTCCAGACCCACTTCCCGCGTTCGGTATCGGGACTGTAGAAGGGGTTGTCTTTATTGCCGGGGCCTAATGCAATACCGCCACCAACGACATTCATGTTGGATATCTTGTCGACGGTCGTCCCCCGCACTTTGATTTCATTGAAGGTCGGGAAACCAACAGCGGTGATGATCGGGTCAGACTGAATCTGAAGCTGATCAAATTCTTCGGCGACGACTTCGACAATGAATTTGTCAGGATTGAGGTTTTCACTTTGTTCGATAAAATGTTCGATCGGTGTTCCCGCAAGGTCCGGGTCTGATTCGAGCGCGGACTGAATCTCATTCCGTGAGAATTCCAGTGTCCCCACTTTCACCTTTGATTCTCCGGCTTCGACATCGGGCATCAGAGAGACTCGATTGGTCCCTGCCTGCACCCACAATGTGTACATGCCCGGGCCGGTATCGGCTTTCCAGCTGAAGCGGAACATCCGCTCACCAAGTTTACCGTGGACAACCGAGTCCTGGATATCCTCCGGATAGCGGAGTGTCCCCATCTCTACGTCATCTTTGAATACACGTACCTCCGGTGGCGTCGTCACCTCATCGCTTTCACCAAGCCCTTTGACGTTAATGGTGAACTTGCGTTCCTCACCAACCTTGAGCTGGTTGTCGCCGGCGGCTGCCACGGCAGGCATGTTCTTGAGAAGCTCAAGAATGATTTTACGATTCTTTTCTTCCAGCATCCGCTGTTGCATGAGCAGATCGGCCTCCGCATCATCGCGTTCGACGATGATAATCAGAAGCTCGCAGATCACAGCCAGATACAGAAAGAAGTAAACCTGATATTTTTTATAATGATCGGCAGTCTGTGCCATTGTGCTTACTCCTATTTCCTTACTGATTGGCGTACATCCACGGGCTACTTACTGACGGAGCCCGGTGTCGGTCCGGACAGAGGCTTCAAGCTCATTTTTGAGCGCATCGAGACGCCGTTCGACGTCGGCCAGGGAAAGCTGCTTACCGGGGATGCCTGCGCCACCACCCTCTTCTTCCGGAATCTCTTTCTCGTACCACGTCGTCAGACCCAGAAGCATAAGAACCGTGATCTCAATGAGAATAGCGGCAATGATGACGGTCGGCTCATGTGCGGTCATGAACTTCACACCGCGAATACCAATGCTGAAAATCAGGAATGCCGTGCCCATGAAGGCAATGGCGGTAACGTTGTTCTTGTATTCGGGAATGAAGTCGTTGTGCATGTATTTTGCAAATGCGGCGCGAACGCTCTTCTCTTCCTTGAGATACTTTTTGGGATGTTTCTGCAGATTTTCACCAAAGTTCTTCGATAACCCGGTGATGGAAAGAAAACCACCTGCTACGGCATGGAGGCCGCCGCGGAAAAGAAACAACCCGACAGGGGTGAAGAAACCGAGCACAACAATGAATGCAACCGATATCAGAATGGTCAGCGTCGGCATGTACATGACAAAGGTTGATGTACCGACCTTCATGACGTACTCGGTGTTGAACAGATTGGTGAACATGTTCCCCTCGGTGGCCTTGATCATGTCGAGCTCGGCGTGAGTGAGCTGACTGATATTGCGCCCTTCATCACGGAGCTTCATTTTCATCTGCTCGAGCGTCATCTCATCGCCGTGCTGCGCATGAGCGGCGGGGGCCGCTATAGCGGTAACAAGAGCGATCAGCAGAGTACCGAGCAACAGGTGGCGAATGAATCCACTACTCTTCATAAGGAAAATCCTCCTAACAAGACATAGGATGAGCTGTCACCGCCGGGAGCGGGACACTGTTAATTTGATTATTTGTGTAATCGTGTTGTAGCGTCGTTGCATGTGATGCCCGGGAGCTTGCCGCATATGTCGGCGGGCTATGAGACGAGTTGCATGAGGGTGTATGTTCACCATCATTGCAATCTCGCACAAACTTCATATTCAAGTCAAATCCGGAGTACATCTTTCTTTTCCTCAAATCAGTTCAATTGAATGTGGCGGTGCACTGTACTCCCGGCTGCGGAAATCTCGATACGGATTCGTAGCCGCGTCTTACTGAGCGCCGCGCGTCTGGCAAGTTCAAATTCGAACTCTCCTCTTCGCACCATCCAGACCTCGGTGGGAAGCAGGTTGTCACTCTCGTCAAACACACGCACGTCAACTTCCGCCAGGCGTGCAATCGGCTGCTCTCCACGAAAACGAGGATCGTGGTATCGCGATGCTTTGAAGCGGAACACTGATGAAACCCCGGGATCGGCCGGGAACTGCAGGTCGATGCGTGTCGGAGGTTGTTTCACGGGAAAGGAGAATCGGGAATCACTCAATGCGTACGACCGGGGGGAAAGAACACGGAAACTCCGGTCACTGTATGTCGCGTTGATGACAAGCCACTTTTCTGCATACGAGTTCGGGATGCGATAACTGACCCGTGACCCGCGTCCCTCTGTCTTCATCAACAACTCACCATTCGGTGGACGTTCAAAGAGACGCCAGAGGTACTGAGACTGTTCATCAAGACCGTCGACCTGCAGGTCGAAATCAATCGACTCTCCGGAATACAACACGGTGGGTGGCGTCGAATGCAGGAACGGCTGCACGCCGTGAACAGCAAAACGCGTGCGTGCGATATCCTTTCCACCTGCGTCACGGAAGACCCTTGCTTCGATTTCAACCGTATCGGGCACGGAAGAAACAATTCCGCTCCATTGATACACAACGTTTCCGTCGCCCCGGTCCAGCTCATGAAGCGATCCTCCCCCGCGAACGATGGAAACCCGGGGCAGATTCGAAGCAAGATTGACGGTGATGGTATTTCGTGCTTCGAACCCAACCGAAGAATTAATCGCTGAACGCGCAGCTTCCAGGTGCAGGTCCCGCATATTTTTCGACACTGCGACGGAAGTATCTTCGACGACCACGGTCAGTGATGCACGTGCACGCTCGACAGCGTCGATAAGATCAGGCGAAACAAGCGTGGTGTCAAAGCGAAATCCATGATAGGAAAAAACACCTTCCTCCACTTCGTGCACGCGACGGGCAGCAGCTTCGAGGTTGATGCGGTACGTCCCGGTACGAGGGAACTGCACTGCAAGAGGGAAATAGACCGTACGATCAGCCATGCTTCCGATGCCGGTGCGCGTTCCCATCTTCACGATCGACGAAGAAGTGAGCGTGTCGTTATAAAACACGCTGTGCACAGTCATGGAGATATGATCGTCATAGGTGATATCCTCTACAAAAATTTTGCTCCTGAAAAACGGTGGAGCGCCGAGGATGACACCACTTATGTCTGCATCGACGAAAAAACGCAATGTATCCCGTTCGAATCGTAATGGGATGGTCGGAAGAAACGTACGTACGATATGTTCGTGAGTCTGCTGCATTTCCTCGTCTAATTGATCGCGCTCCCTGGATACCACGACAAAAGCGACGATCGCCGTGAGATACAGGATGAAAAAAATATCAACGCGCCGTCGTGCCACACGTCAGATCTCCACCGACCTTCTGCATCCGTGGCCGCAAACAAGCGGTCTCCGGCAGAGGCATGTAATCAATACGTCCTTCGCTTCGGTCATGACGACTCTCCTTCTGACTTTTCGAGCATCGTCAGCAATCGACGTGTGTTCTCGAGCGTCTGCTCCTGCTGCTCCAACATAGCGTGAAGCTGGGTGCGTGCGTTCTCATTGATTTCACGGAGCAGCATGTTGGTCTGGTCTACACGTTCACCGAACCTGCGCGCATTCTCCGCATTCATTTTACCGATATTATCCGTCAACCGGGTCAGCAGAACATCCTGCCGGATATCGGTTTGAGATATCAGGCGAAAAAGATCCGATACTGCATTGGTCATCTCGTGGATGGACCCGTTGATCGAGGTCAGAAGATTGTCGGAGAGCCCGAGAGCGCCCCCACCCGTGGTCAAATCGTCAGGAGGGGTATACGCGGTCACCATGGCCAGCATCAGAAGCAGCAGTGCTTCAAGAAGGAACCCGGCCATCGGGATCCAAACGGAGAAACCCAGAAGATACAGCGCGACCCCCAACAATAACAGCATTGCACCGAGATAGACAAGACCCTGAATCAGATTGTAATGCTGCCGGCTGACGATCTCCTCAAGGAATACGCGCGTCCCGTGCCGAACACCGAGATTCGTCTCCAGTTGTACACGGCGACCATCGTTGAAATGAACTTCGGTACCACGACGACATAACTTCCAGCACTCGAGCAGCGTCCTCATTTCAAATGCATTCTTGACCCGGCGCTCATGGTAAAAATCACGCAAAAGACGCCGCCCTTCAAATACTTCCAGATCTCTGATCGTTTCTGCCGTACTAAGCAATGGATAATGTTGTTGGATGTGGTAGGTTCGGAGAAATCAGTCGTACTAAGACGCTCACAAATCATGCCAAAACCGAACAGCCAATTATCACTTGCGAATGGACATTCTGACCGGCAACACGAGGGTCAGACGTGAATATGATTCACATGAAGTGCGCATGTTTCACAGAGTGCCCGGGGAGGATGCCATCTGCGGCATGGATCATACATCCTGCAGAATGCTGCGGTACAGTCAGTCCTCATCCATGCGATCCTGAAACCAGGTCAGTGTACGCCGCAAGCCCTCTTCAATCGACATGGCAGGTTTCCATCCGAATCGATCCTGTATTTTCTCGTAGGCACAGACACTACGTTGCTGCTCTCCGGCCTTTGCCTCACCATGCTTTTCCTCGGCAGGTGATCCGAGTGCCTCGTTGAGAATACGGAAAATCACGTTCACATCGGTTTCGGTATTGGTGCTTACATTGAAAACATCACTTCCCTCCATATCCAGCACCAATTCGTTCGCCCGCACAACGTCATCGATATACACATAATCGCGCGTCTGCAAACCGTCTCCGTTGATGATCGGCTGCGCCCCGCCGAGCAGCTTGTCTGCGAATATCGCCACGACTCCCGCCTCACCGTGGGGATTCTGTCGGGGTCCGTAAACATTGGTGTAGCGAAGTACAGTGTAAGGCAGCCCCTGCACGACATGGTAATAATGCAGATAACGTTCGACAGTCACCTTGGTGATTCCATAGGGCGAACATGGAGCGATCGGATGTTTTTCATCAGCCGGGAAATATTCCTGCTCGCCATAGCCGGCGCCACCTGAACTTGCAAATACAATCCGGCGTACATTTTTCCGCAATCCCGCCTCGATCACGTTGAGCGAACCCAACACATTTACCGACAGGTCATAACGCGGGTCCTCGACGGATCGCCTCACATCGATCTGGGCAGCGTGATGATTGATGATGTCGATGTCATGCTCATAGAGCACATCAACAAAACCTTCGTCGCGGATGTCCATTTGATAGAATGGTGCGCCCTTCGGGACATTATCGAGCACCCCGGTCGAAAGATTGTCAACGATCACCACATCATGCCCGAGCCGGACATACGCATCCGCGATACTTGAACCGATAAAGCCCGCACCACCGGTGACCAGAATATTCATGAATGTGAACCATGAAAGTGAAACATTCTTCAATGTATGAAATCAATGTGCACGCAGCAAAGAATTCGTGCTTCTTCCCGATCGCCCATCCCTCTCCTGACGCCGCCGCAACAAAGAAACATCAGGCATACGCAACGACCAGTGTTTCTGACTCATCGGCTACTTCACTATCTTGCGTGCGTGAAAGAGCAGTTGAAAAGACTTACGACGGATTCCGCATTCTACGGCATCAGCAATGTCGTCGGACGTTTTATCACCTTCCTGTTGATGCCGTTCTACACGCATACGTTGCCACAGGCGGAATACGGTATCGTTCTCGTCGTCTACTCCTATGTCGCGTTTCTCAACGCCGTGTTCACCTTCGGACTCGAACCGGCCTATATGCGGCACGTGGCGGGCAAGAATATCGATCAGAGAAACCGCGCCTTCACCGCATCACTGCTGTTTATCGGTGGCGCCGCTCTCGTATTGATCGCTCTGATCGTCTGGCTGCGCGCACCGGCGGCGCAGTTCATGGAACTCGGAGAAGGACTCGAAGCTGTCATCCCCCTGGCCGCTGCCATGGTGGCCCTCGATGCACTGAATGCGATTCCCTTCGCAGCTCTGCGCATGGAAGGACGAGCCCGCTTCTTCGCAAGTGTCAAACTTGTCTCCATCGTACTCAACGTCGGCCTCAATGTCCTTTTCATCGGGATTCTCCGTTGGCCGGTGACAACCGTGTTCCTCTCCGGCGTCATCGCTTCCCTTGCATCGACCTTTCTGCTGCTGCCCACAATTCATTCTCATCTACAGCGCAGCATCGACAGGAGCCTGCTTCGCAACCTTCTGGCCTACGGACTGCCGACCATGCCCGGCGCGATTTCCATCATGATGATTGAAATTATCGACAAACCCATCATGCAGAAACTCACCGACCTCGAGACAGTGGGACTGTACGGCGCAAATTACAAGCTTGGCATTTTCATGATGCTGGTTGTAAGCATGTTTCGCTATGCATGGCAACCCTTCTACCTGCAGTTGGCGGCCAGTGATGATTCCAAAAAACTTATGGCGCGCGTCCTCACCTACTTTGTCCTCATCGGGACAATCATTGTATTGACAATTTCACTGTTTATCGGGGACATCGTCCGCCTCCCCCTGCCGAACGAGCGCAGCCTTCTCCCTCCGGAGTACTGGCAGGGAATCAGCATCGTTCCGATCATTCTGTTCAGCTATCTCTGGGCGGGTATCGCTCAGATTCTGAACGCCGGCATTTACATACAGAAAAAAACCATGTTTATCCTCTATGCGACACTTACGGGTGCGGTCGTAAACATCGTGTGCAATTTCCTGCTCATCCCGCTCTGGGGCATCCATGGCGGCGCCTTTGCCACCTTCGCCGCCTATTTCACTATTGCGCTGTTCTATGCCGCAGCAGTCCGGCGCATCTTCCCTGTCCACTACGAATACGGACGCCTCCTTCGTATCGCCATTGCACTGACAGCGGCGGCACTCATCTGGTACCTCGTCCCCGTGCCTGACTTCCTGCCCCGTTTTGCCTGGCAATGTTTCATCCTTCTGCTGTTCTCCTCCATTCTGGGGCTGAGTGGATTCTTCCTGCCAGGAGAAAAAACGGAAATCTCATCACTCATCCGAAAACTCACCCGACGCTGAATCAGAGATACCGCACCATCAACGGCGGCCGG
>JAGTUW010000025.1 GCA_018224345.1 Bacteroidota bacterium | reverse complement strand
TCCTCACCGATAACGGAGGGCGGACATCCATGTCCGCCTGGCGGGCTGGAAAGCCCGCCCTCCGTTATGTGATCCACTCCGGAATCTTTGATGCATGGGAGCGGGTGTTTCAACCCGCCATGGTTTTCCTGGGCGGGCTGGAAAGCCCGCCCTCCTTTGGCGGGGTGGTTTGTCACATTTCATCCCCTGCCAGCGCGCCGGAGCGGAGGAGCGTGGGAGCACAGCCTTTCTCGTTATTTCTCTTTTAACGGACATTCGCTAACTTTCGGCAGTCACGGAAGAACGTTAAATGGAAATAACATCCATTCACGATCGAGTTATTCACTTTTAAGGAGGATGCATGAAAGGCCAGGTGCTGGACTACGCTGTACAGACGAACTCCGGACTGATTTCCGGTGAAGACGGCAAGCGCTATACGTTCAATGGCAGCGACTGGAATATGGACGGCGTGCCCGTGCGCGGGATGACGGTGGATTTTGTGCCGGAAGGCGAAGCCGCTGTCGCTATTTACAAAGCGACCGGCAGTGCGGCCACCGGTGCACCCGGTCAGAAGAACAAAATGGCGGCAGGACTGTTGGCCATTCTGCTCGGCGGCATCGGAATACATAAATTCTATCTCGGATTTACGGGTCCGGGCCTTGTGTATCTGCTCGTCAATACCGTCGGCTTTCTGGTGACCTGGATACTGCTGTTCATTCCGAATATCGTCCTCGGCGTCATGGCGCTGATTGAAGGAATCATCTACCTGACGAAGACCGACGAGGAATTCACCGAGATGTATGAAGTTCAGAAAAAGCAGTGGTTCTGAGCTGACGGAAACCGATCGGACGGCTCCCTGTTTCGAAATCTCCGGCTGTTTCATGTTCGCAGGCCTGCAGCAGATCTGCGGCCCGAAGACCGTCACCGCGGACCGCCGCGATACGCAGTGCGTTTGCTGCGACGACGGCAATATTACCTCCGGAGAATGCAAAGCGTGCAGCGATTTCCTCAAGCCGGAGATTATCGAGGCGGGGGACATCCGGGGGAATGTGTGCCTGCCATAGACGAAGACGCAACGCACTGTCGGGCAGAGGGAAGATGATGTTCTCATCGAAACGTCGACTGAATGCCGGGTCCAGGGCTTCGGTCAGATTGGTCGTGGCAATGAGAATCCCGGGGAAGGATTCGAGTTGTTCGAGAAAAAGATTCTGCATCTGATTATACATGCGATCGACCGCTCTCTCGGCGCCGGTAAAGCGTCTTGACAGAAACTGATCGCATTCATTGAGCAACAGGACCGGCACGGAAGCGGTTTGTGTACAATGTCTGCGATAGTCTGAGAACAGTTGCATCACCTGCTTTTCACTTTCACCCACCCACTTCGAAAGCATCCGGCTGATGTCAGTGGTCAGCAGCGGTCGCCCCAGCGTGCCGGCCAGCGCTTCCGCAGCGAAGGTCTTTCCGCTTCCCGGAGGACCGCTGAACAGCAGCAGGAGGGACGAAACTGCGCGGGATGCCGTGACGGTGGCGGCGCCCCATTTCCGCAGTCGCTCCTGCGCACCTGTGTCCATACCACGAACTGCGGCATCGAGTCTGGCCGTCTCCGCTTCCGGCAGGCACAATTCTTCCAGAGTGTGTCGCGGAATGCAGACGGAAAAGAGCCCGCTGTCGGAATGAATGTCGCCGGGCTGCAAGGCTTCCTCATCGATATGCAGCATCTGTCGCATCGTGTGTTCCGGCATGGTGAAATCAGGCATACCGAAACCACAATCACTTACCGTGATCAAATCGTTACTGACCAGTGGGGCTTCAGGGAGAAACTGCTTCCTGATGCGAACGGTGTCTGCCAGTGAATCTGCGAGCAGAGGGACAAGGTCGCTGGTATCGGTGGCGTGTCCCGCGATACCGGCGCGGAGGGCGGCCAGGAGAATGATACGTCCTTCCTCACCGATGTTGTACTCCAGGAGCAAACGTTCGAGCGGAAAGTTCGCGGAACTCGCCTGTGTGCGTGCCAGGAGCTGGCGATAGTCGCTTCGACCGGTAATGAGCCGGACCGTTGCTCTGTTGACTCTTCGATGTCCTGGATGTTGGTGCGAATGTGTCTCGAGCTGCTCATCCAGGAAGCCGATCCAGGTCGCAAGATATTCTTCATTGTCACGAAAGGGCGGATCGGTATTGGTCTGCGAAGTCTCCTGCCTGCGGTCGTGATGTTCATCACGGATCAGCGCGTCGAGCAACGTTCTTTCGATTTCCGGAACCGCGTGCATGATACTGCCTGCCGCCCGGACACAGAGCAACTGTTCCTGCAGCAAACGGCCCTCTCCCTCGAAGTACTGCCTCAACGCATAGCTGGCGAACACACCATCACCGAAGTACGGCGCGACTTCACGCACTTCCACACTTTCTCCGAGCAGTTCCTTTCTCAGCACATGGAGCAGAAGCATCCAATCCCTTTCCTCGAGTTTTCTGTCGCGACGCAGTTCCTCGAGTGGCAGCGTGGATTTCGTTGCCCCGGAGAGCCGGCGTATGTGCCGGCGCATGGCCTGGACATCGACGGACTGTGCGGTCAGATGCCGCGCTCCGGTCGATGCGGCAGCCGTACGCCCTTTCTTCGAATATTGCTGGCACAGCTCATCGTAGAGACGCTCGATCCAGGCAAAGCAGTCCTCGAGATACTGACGGTTCCCGGGATATCCCACGGGCGTCTGTGGCACACTGTCAGGCAGCAGCAGTGTAATCCGCACTTCCTCGTCCCGGAGCCGGTTGTGTTCACTTTCCATGATGGCATTTCCCTCGAAATCGTGCAGCGCGACGAGGTGGCGGCTTGCAAGGCGGGGGAGGACGATATCCCATCGCGGACGCACGGCGGCGTTGCGTGTCAGGCAGGATTTCAGATCTCCCGCGTGCAGTGCTTCGGCAGTTTCTCCCGCAAGACGTACGATGAGGGCCAGTCCGGCGATATCCTCATCATTGCAGGGAAACGGCAGGACAGAGCGCACTTCATCAAACACTTCCCCTGTAATACGCTTTTTCCCTGCCGCCATGTCCTCCGCAATACGCATCAACGTATTCATTATTCCACTTCTGTCATGCATCATCTTCTCCGTCTGATCGTTATCGTACGGACAAGATACACCTGCAGAGCGACGGACTCTGACAAACTGTTCAAGGCGGAATTATTTTTTTTCCGGACGGGGCGCTTTCAGATATCGAGCATCTTTTTACCGCGACCGCTGCGGGTCGTTCTGCGCTGTGTCTGCGGCACATTCCTGCGGATGCTGGCATGATTGCGCTGTAGGGAGGCTGCGGTGCTGCGGATTTCCTCTCGCAGCGAGGCAGGCGCCAGCACTTCGACATGTGCCCCCCAGCGCAGGATCCAGGCCATCAGTTCCAGCGATGGTCCGACATGCATGTGCAGAATGATACCGCCATCCCCTGCCTCCTCGATGCGTTGCGAATGATGCCAGTTGCGATGTTCTATGGAAGGACGCACCACGGCATCGAAGCGGATGCGCACGTCGACAGGTTCCTCGTACCAGATGCCGAAGCTGTCGGCGAGAAAATCCCGCAGTGAGAAGTCGGGATCGCGGAGGAACGGATCGTCGAGCACTTCGACACGACGCAGCCGATTGACCGCCAGGTAGATGATGTCATTGTAATATGGCTGCTTGCCGACGACATAGAGGGCGCCGTTATGCAGGAGCAGGGAGTAGGGATGAAACAGATAGCGTTTGCTGCGGTAGGAGACCCTGCAGACCAGCGTACGCAGAATACCGCGGAAAATACTTTGCAGGGCTTCGTCATAGGTCTCCAGTGAAGTCCTGCCCGGCTGCGAATAGTGTATGTACTGTCCACCGAGAAAGTCCGTCGGAACGGCCACGGTCCCGCTGGGCAGCAATTGCTCGATTTTCCCGAATACCGTACGGATGTCCTCCCCGATACGTGTGCCCTCGAAGACACCGGAGAACTGTGAGAGCAGCACCGCGGCCAGCGTTTCATCCGCAGTCAATGTCTCGGGAATATGGTCGAACGGGCGATCGAGTGTATAGCGGTACTCATTGTGTGGTCCATGGGTACTGCGGATGGGAACATCGGCACTCGAAAGGTCACGAAGCGTGCGTTGAATGGTGCGTCGCGAGACCTGGCCTTCGAAATAGTCATAGAGATCATTGACCGTCACTTCGCGTTCGCGGGCGAGTTTCCAGAGAATACGCAGTGAGCGTTGCAGTTTCGTTTCATCTTTTTTCATGGCGACCCCTGTGTCTGTTTGTTTCAACATACGGAAACAGTGCGACACTTCCTGACGCCCTGCAGCACGATGGACGAGACCGGGGTGAGAACAATGATCCCGGAACGGGATGGAAGGTGGGAACGGGCAGGACGTGCGGGAAGCGGAGCAGAGGGGTGATTGCACTTGTATCTCCGATGGAGTAATTTTGGGTGCAGTCTATCAGGAAGTCACTATCAGAGAGGTTGTTATGCGTATTGTTGTCACACTTTTTCTGCTGATCACATCCCTCTTTACTGCCCGTGCACAGGACGAGACCCTCACTGCACGGGATCATTATCAGGACGCGCTTGCGGAGGTCCACGCCGAGTATGGCGAGGATGTGCGTCTGGTACTCATTATGGCGCTGGATCAACCCGGAGGTCTGCCCGTGACAGTAAATGCCCTGACCGGGAAGTCGCATATGTGGATGTATGCCTTCTATCAACCTGCCGGCGATCTCCTCATTACGGCGATGGCTGTCTCACATCCGGCATTGGGTACGATGGTACAGATAGCGGGTGACGAGCCTGCTCCGGAGGATATGAATACGGCGGCCATCGACGAGAACTGGATCGATACCGACGAAGCTGCAGAGGCATGGAAGACTTTCGGCTTGCAGGCCTATTACGACGCACGTCCGGGAGCCTTCACTCTCGCCATCATTCTCGGCGGTGAAGTCGGAGAGCCGGCATTATGGGGCGCCATCGTCGAAGACGGGGTCGATCAGCTCACCTGTCTCATCGATGCTGTGACGGCCGCTCTGTTCAGTTGCGATGTGACCACGAATCTCGAAGACGTTACTTCTACGAAAAACTTCCGGCTCGGGCCGCCATATCCGAATCCTGTTGCAACGGGTGGCGTATCCACTGTCGAATTCCATGCCGAACGTGCGGGTCATGTGCGTATTGCGGTCTATGACATGCAGGGACGGCAGCAGGGTGTTGTGCTCGATCAGCAGGTCCCGCCCGGGACGATGTCACTCGCCGTTCCATCGCAGTTGCTTTCGCGTCCCGGAGTGTATTTCATCCGCGTCGAAACTGCAGGTGGTGTGCTCTCGCAGAAGCTGATCGTTACACCGTAACCGCTGACGGAAAGACACAGGTTCCTGCGACCGGTGCACCCCCATGTTGTAAACGCGGGTCCATTATCAGCATCATTGATTCCCGACAACAGGCCCGGACACCCCGGGCCTGTTGTGTGTTGTTGTTGCCTCGGTGATCAATGCGATCCGGAGTGTATTGGGCGTTTGCGACAGGTAGGGTGTCGTGTTGCTGAACGGCAAAAGCAGGAATTTGCTAATCAACTATTTTACTGTAACTTTATGCTGTTTCCGTTTACGCCTCGGGATAGTGCTTCAATTCGATGCACGCTCCGGTGCGGCGAGGCAGCGAGATCAGGGCACGGATAGCAGTCCCGTTTCGGATGTATATCCGGTGCCGGTTTCATGTCGATGTATACGCCACTCAGCAATGCAGTACGGAGATTTCCATGACAGATCACTCCTTGCCTCCTTCCCCGCAATCCGATGAAAGCCCGTCACCGGGGAGTGCGATGAGGTGTAGTTGTGACGAGGCAGCGGGACACAAGGCAGCGGGACACAAGGCAGCGGGACACGAGGCAGCGGGACACAAGGCAGCGGAGCAGTCCGGTCTGGCACGGCCGTCGCTCCGGGAGGCAGGCATCGAGCATCTGGTGGCGTCCATTTCTTCGGATCTGATCGATGTCACCGCCGAGAACCTGAACGCAAAAGTTGATGCGGCCTTGATGCAGCTCGGAGAGTTCGCGGGTGTGGATCGCAGTTATGTATTCATTCTGCGCGAAGAGAACCGTGTCATGGACAACACCCATGAATGGTGTGCTTCCGGCATAGAGGCGCAGAAACAGAATCTGCAGGACCTCTCCGTCACTCACTTCCCGTGGTGGATGGAAAAGCTGCATGGTGACGAGCATATCTATCTGGAAAAGGTGTCCTCGGATCTGCCGCCGGAAGCGGAGGCGGAACGTGCGATTCTTGAGGAGCAGGGAGTGTGTTCCCTTCTCGTTGTCCCAATTTCAGGGGGGCCGGAACTCTACGGCTTCATGGGTTTCGATTCCGTGCGCTGTGAGAAATCCTGGACCGAGCACGACATTCATCTCTTGCATGCGGTGGCCAACGCCATGGCAAGCGCGATTCACGCCGTGCGTTCACGGGAACTGCTGCTTCAGGAGAAAATACGTGCCGTGGAAAGCGACCGTCTCAAATCCGCTTTTCTGTCGACGATGAATCATGAATTGCGCACACCGTTGAATCATATCATCGGTTTCAGTGACATCATTCGAGAGATGGATACCGATGAGGAAGTACGCTCCTATGCAGACATCATTCACGAGAGTGGTGGGCATCTGCTGGAGATTATCGAAGATATTTTCGATCTGGCCATGGTCGAACAGGGTGGCATTGCCTTACGGGAACAGGTGCTGCCGCTCTCACAACTACTGAGTGAAAATACAGGCGTACTCGAAGAGTTGCTTCATGATGCCGGCAAGCAAGACAGCATTGCACTGCACTGTGATTTCGAAGACAGACTGCTCGAACGCTGTATTCTCACAGACAGACGGCGGATCGGACAGGTGCTCAACAATCTTTTCCGCAATGCCATCAAATACACCCGGACGGGACATATCACCTTCGCTGTGCGGGCGGAGGAGCAGACACTGCTGTTTTCCGTCAGCGATACCGGGGTGGGTATTACCGGAGATCAGCAGCATTTCATCTTCGATCCGTTCCGCCAGGGCGACGATTCCTATGCGCGTCATTATCATGGACTCGGTATTGGTCTGACCATCGCCAGACGTGTCGCACATGCGATGAACGGGGATGTGCGCGTAGAGTCCGTTCCCGACAAAGGAAGTACGTTCTTCTTTACTCTGCCCGTAACCTGGGCGGAGGAGGCGACGGCGCAGAAACAGCAAGAACAGCACACACGACCGGACTGTAGCGGTAAAACCATTCTCGTCGTCGATGACGATGCGGAAACGGTGTGGCTGCTCCGTCGCTATCTCATGGAGACGCAGGC
>JAGTUW010000024.1 GCA_018224345.1 Bacteroidota bacterium | reverse complement strand
CATCGTTGATCACCGAGAGAACGAAATTATTGACAATCTGTCACGTTTCGAATGCCCTGGGCGTGGTCAATCCGGTCCGAGATGTGATTAGTACAGCCCATGCTGCCAATGTACCGGTGCTCATCGATGCTGCGCAATCCGCACCACATCTGCCCATCGACGTTCAGGATCTCGATTGCGACTTTCTCGTTTTCTCCGGTCACAAGATGTATGCCGGAACCGGTATAGGTGTCCTGTATGGGAAGGAACGCTATCTCGAGGCCATGCCTCCGTATCAAACCGGGGGTGGAATGATTGAAAACGTCAGCATTGGTACGACGGCATACGCAGGGTTGCCACTGAAATTCGAAGCGGGAACACCGAATATCGTTGGTGCGATCAGTCTCGCCGCCGCAGTCGATTATATACACGAAATTGGAATGGATGACATCATCGGCCATGAGCAGGAGTTGATGCGGTACGCGTTGCAGGCTCTTTCCTCCGTAGAGGATTTGCAAATATATGGACCGGGAGTAAAGCACTGCGGCGCGGTTTCCTTCAATATTCAGGGCGTTCATCCCTATGATGTCGGCCTGGTCGTCGATAGAATGGGTGTGGCAGTACGCACGGGTACGCACTGTGCTGAACCGACAATGAAACACCTCGGTGTGACAGGGACCATACGTGCGAGTTTTGCAATATATAATACTCAGCATGAGGTGGATGTATTGATCGATGCTCTCCGAACGGCCAGGCAGTTGTTGTAAACAGGAAAGGTTATAATGAATATTCAGGAAATCCAGACACAATTGACAAATGAGCTATCCTCACGAACAGGATGGTTTGAGAAATACGACTTTATCATCAGCGCAGGTGAACGACTGTCTCCCATGGATGAGCGATACAGAACTGAAGAATTTGCTGTCAGTGGTTGTCAGTCACAGTTGTGGATAGCATCGGAGCTCATCAACGGCAACATGGTACTCCATGGTGACAGTGATGCGAAGATAACCCGAGGACTCGTCGCATTGTTGTTCAAAGTCCTCAACAACCGAACCCCGGATGAAGTAGTAAGAGCAGAATTGAATTTTCTAGACGATACCGGGATCCTCACCGCACTTTCACCTCTGCGTGCAAACGGGCTCGCTTCCATCATCAGTAGCATCAAATCTCATGCGCGGAGGTATCAGAATGACCAACCCGGTAAGATTGAGGCATAGGTCACGTACGGTAGCTTACCTGCTGCACCTGTCATTGATGAGACGATTACATGCAGCTTTTCTTTTCAAAAAAGCAGAAGGAGCGACATGATGAGCGAAAAAGAAAGGGAAGGTTCAGAATACGAGGAGAAGAGAACCCTGGAAACATCCGGGGAACCGGCAGAGGGGGAAGGAAGTTTGGACTGGGCGACCGAGCGTCCCTTCTTCGTCATACAAAAGCATGATGCTTCCAATCTGCACTATGATTTTCGTATCGAGGTCGATGGTGTCCTCAAATCCTGGGCTGTGCCGAAAGGACCGTCAACCGATCCTTCGGAGAAACGGTTAGCCATACCGACAGAAGATCATCCTCTGGGTTATGCGGATTTTGAGGGAGTCATTCCGGAAGACGAGTATGGCGGTGGCGTTGTACAGATCTGGGATCGTGGCGGGTACCGGCCTCTGACAGATGCTGACGACCAATCTGATACAATCGCCAGCCAGATAGAGAACGGCAAAGTTACCATCTGGCTGGAAGGTGCAAAGCTCTCCGGAGGCTACGCACTCATACGTACTGGCAATGGAGATGAATCGAGATGGCTGCTCGTGAAAACAGATGATGAAAAAGCCGATGCACGCCGCAACCCTGTCTCAACTGAACAGGAATCCGTAAAAACTGGCCGTACGATTGAGGAGATTCGCGAAGCAGAATCTGCGTGATACGTTGCCTACTCTTTGACTACTTTCCGGTACACGTTCAGACCGATTTTTGCTTCCTCATGTCCCTCGACCGAGACATTGCCCTCCGTACTGGCGATGATCTGGGATTTCCCCGATGAAGAGAGCCCGAATTCCTTGCTGAGATCTATCTTGATTGTCAGGATGTTTTCTTCAACTTTCATCTCAATGTTCTTCATTTCAACTCCTGTAATGATGGAAATATTCTTGTAGCAATGTAACATGAATTCTCGTATGATCAGAATGTTCGCTCTGCCTACCGATATTCAGACTTACAGGGGACGTGTCGATAATTTCCGATTGACGGCCCCAACACAGACGCCTTGGTGCAATGTACTATGCTGATCCTTTCTCGATATTTTGAAATTGCCAGAGAGATTTGTTATTTGATTGTATCAGTAGCAAAGAGTAGAGACGGTCAATGATATGAAGCATCTGTCGCCCGCACAACGATCATACAGCACGAAATCGCGGAGTCTGTGTCAATGTGTACACACGTCAGAAGAAGCTCCATCGGCCACAAGCAACAGTGACTTTACGCGGTACTGGACAACTTATTAAAAGATAATATAATACAAAAACATGGAAAAAATGGCTTTTGATGCAGCAATACTTGACATGGATGGTGTGATTACACGAACTGTCCCGTTGCACGCGGAGGCATGGAAACGCATGTTCGATGAATTTCTTCGTGAGAAGGAGGGGGAGGATTTCGAACCGCTGGATATTGATCGGGATTATCGTACATACATTGACGGGAAGCTCAGGCAGGAAGGGATTCGCAGTTTTCTCGATGCACGGGGTATTGTACTGCCGGAAGGTACCCCCGATGATGATCCTGCTGCGGATACAGTGTACGGTCTCGGAAAGAGGAAGAATGCCATGTTTCTGGAGCTTCTTGAAGCCGAGGGTGTGCACGTCTATGAGGATACACTGGAAATGCTTAAAAAGTGGAGAGAGTGCAACATTAAGTTGGCGGTCATTTCCTCAAGCCGCAACTGTCGCCATATCATTGATTCAGCAGGATTGACGGATTACTTTGATGTCCGGGTTGACGGAAAGACTTCGGACGAGGAAGGACTCAAAAGTAAACCGGCACCCGATATCTTTCTCCGTGCTCGTGCGCTGCTGAATGTCCCCGCGAACCGGACCATTGTCCTCGAGGATGCGATCTCCGGCGTGCAGGCTGGGAAACGTGGTGGTTTCGCGATGGTCGCCGGTATTGCACGAAGCGGGGAGGAGCAGGAGTTGAGAGACGCAGGCGCCGATATCGTAGTCAAACGTTTGACGGAACTGGAGGATATAATGAAAAAATGGAAGACAGGTGGAAAGGCGGAAGAGCTGCCTGACGCAATTGAAAACATTGAAGCGATCATGGATAGGTTTGAGTTTCGTCGACCTGCTCTGTTTCTCGATTATGACGGGACGCTTACACCCATTGTCTCTGACCCGGACGATGCCCTGCTTCCGGATACGAACAAAGCCCTTCTCGAAAAACTGGCACATCGTATTCCGGTTGGGGTCATTACCGGCAGGGATCGCAGGGACATTAAAGGAAAAATGGGAATTTCATCCATTATCTATGCGGGCAGTCATGGTTTCGACATCACGGGTCCTGACGGACTGGAGATGCAGTATGAAGAGGGACGCAAGATGCTACCGGCTCTCGATGAGGCGGAGAAGAGTCTGACGGATGCACTGAAGGATGTCGATGGTTCACAGGTGGAGCGGAAAAAATATGCTATTGCCGTTCACTATCGCAATGTAGAAGATAAAGATATTGAGGAAGTTGAAAAGGCGGTACAGGAGGCGTTGCAACGCCACACGAATCTGAAAGAAGGCAGGGGGAAAAAAGTTATAGAACTGAAGCCAGACCTGGATTGGCATAAAGGGCATGCGTTGACCTGGTTGATGGAGGCGCTGGAATTGGATGCCAGCACATACATCCCGGTATTTATCGGAGACGATATTACCGATGAGGATGCCTTTGAGACGATACAGAACGATGGAGTGGGAATAATCGTCGGTACGCACGGGGATGTAACAGCGGCTGCATACCGGTTGAGAAATACCAATGATGTCACACGGCTTCTCGACAGACTTCTTATACGGATCAAACAACGGGAAGAGTTCCGGTCATGATGCTTTCGCGTTGTGTGGATGGATAAAACAGACGGAGGAATAATCGTAATGAGTGACTTTCGTATTACATATACAGGATGGAATCCCCCCGAACAGAAGCTCCGGGAGGCACTGTGTACCTTGGGCAACGGATATGTTTCCACCCGTGGAGCAGCGGAGGAACGTTGTGCGGACGAACATAATTATCCAGGCACCTATCTGGCAGGTGGATATAATCGTGCGAAGACCGAAATATCCGGGAACATAGTCGAAAATGAGGACCTGGTCAATTTCCCCAATTGGCTGTTCTTGTCTTTCCGGCCGGAACATGGTGAATGGCTGAATCTCGATCTTTTTACTGTTCTCGACTACACACAGACTCTGGATATGCAGCATGGATTGCTACTGCGCAGCTTCAAAGTGGAGGACGGCGACGGCAGACGTACATCCATCGAGAGCAGGCGTCTGGTGAGTATGGAGCACATGCACATGGCAGCGATTGAATGGAGATTGACTCCGGAAAACTGGAGTGGTCAAATAGAACTTCGCAGTGCACTCGATGGAACAGTCGTCAATGGAGGTGTGGATCGTTACAGTGACCTGGAAAAGCTCCATCTCGACCCGGTATGCACGGAAGCAATCGATGATGAGAGCATCCTGCTAAAGGTAAAATGCAGGCAATCGGATCTGGCTGTTTCGCTTGCTGCGAGTACACGCATTACCGAAGCGGCCGGGCAAACGGATGTGACACGCGAAACTCATGAAAGGGAAAAATATATAGATCAGCTCCTCCGCTTCTCCGTGGAAGAGGGTGGGAGCTACCACATTGAAAAAATCGTGGCGATATATAGTTCCCGTGACCGTGCCTGTGCGGAATCTTCTCTCGAAGCTCGTAAGGCCGTCAGTCGCACCGGTGGCTTCAGGGAATTATTGTCCATGCAGGAGGCAGCGTACCGGAAGCTCTGGCATCGGGCAGACATCACAAGCACAGCGGGAGAAAGGCATCAGCAATTATTGCGATTGCATATATTCCATGTTCTGCAGACAGTATCACCGAATACCATAGGACTCGACGTTGGAGTCCCTGCACGTGGTTGGCATGGTGAAGCCTATCGTGGTCATATTTTCTGGGATGAACTGTTCATATTCCCATTTCTGAATCTCCGTTTTCCGGAGATCTCGCGCAGTCTGCTGATGTACCGTTATTACAGACTCGATGAGGCTAGATTTGCGGCAGAGGAGGCAGGGTATAAAGGCGCCATGTATCCATGGCAAAGCGGCAGCAACGGGAGGGAAGAAACGCAGGTGCTCCATCTGAATCCTGAATCAGGCAGATGGAATCCAGATATAACGCACTTGCAGCGGCATGTGAATTCGGCAATTGCCTATAATATTTGGAATTACTATCAGGCGACAGAGGATCAGCTCTTTCTCTCCTACTTCGGTGCGGAAATGTTCTGTGAAATCGCAGCATTCTGGGGAAGCAAGGTGGAATACAATGAAGAGCGGGACCGATATGAAATCCACTCCGTTGTTGGTCCGGATGAATATCACACCGCTTACCCTGATGCGGAGGAGGGAGGCCTGAACAACAATGCGTACACGAATGTGATGGCTGCATGGGTGTTACAGAAGGCGCTCCTGATTCTGGATATGATCGAAGAGAGCCGGAGAAATGAGTTGCTAACCGAACGCTCGATCAATGATGAGCAGCTCGCCCTGTGGAAAGAAGCGAGTAAAAAGATGTTCATTCCAATCAATGAAGAAGGTATCATCGAACAGTTCGAAGGGTATGAGCAGTTAAAGGAGTTTCCCTGGGAGGAATACCGGGAGAAATATAACGACATCATGAGGCTCGACCGTATACTCGAAAGTGAAGGCGACACACCGAATAATTACAAAGCCAGCAAACAGGCCGACGTATTGATGCTGTTTTACCTCTTCAACGATGACGAGCTCAGGGACATTTTCACTACACTCGGCTACAGTTTCTCTGTCGAAATGATTACAAGGAACATCGCTTACTACAGAAAGCGCACATCACACGGTTCCACACTCAGCCGGCTTGTGTTTTCCTGGGTACTCTTGAAGCATGATAAACAGCAATCCTGGCAGGATTTTGAAACCCTGCTCTCCAGCGATTTCGAGGATATTCAGGGCGGAACGACACACGAAGGCATCCATCTCGGCGCGATGGCGGGTTCACTTGATCTCATACAGAGAAATTATGCCGGATTGGAGGTATGCGAGGATGTCTTGTGGCTCAAACCGGACATTCCTGTACATATCGATGAACTCTTTATGCGGGTTCAGTACCGGCGTCATTGGATTTCCATCACGATCAGTTCGAAGAGCATTCGCGTCTCCTTCGAAGAGGGATGGAGCAACACCGTCAATATTGGCGTCATCGATCGCGTCCACGAATTCAGGCACGGTGAAGAAAAGGAATTCCCGATATCGCGATAACCTCTGTTACGTGTTACGCCGTCATACCACCGTCAATCGAGTGCTCGGTTCCTGTAATAAAGCTGCTTTCATTGCTCGCGAGAAACACTGCGAGGCAAGCGATTTCCTCGTTCGTCGCATAGCGTCCGAGCGGAATGATTTGTTCAAAATTCTTTTTTGCTGCTTCCGCGTCATCCGGCGAAAATCCCTCCTCAAGAGAACGCATCATGCGATTATCCACTGGTGACGGATTGATTGAATTGACCCGGATGTTGAAGGGCGCACCCTCCAACGCAGCTGAT
>JAGTUW010000023.1 GCA_018224345.1 Bacteroidota bacterium | reverse complement strand
ATGTACATCTTATTACCGCTCCTATTATATATATACACCAAGTTCACACCTGCTGGCCAAAATTATTTTCATTTTTTTTCATTTTTTTTCGGCAATGTGCGAAAACATGCGTAAAACGCGCATTTCTGCTGAAAAAAAACCACCAATGCACCAATACACGAACAAGAGCACAAAAGTTTTTCGAAACGCCTATTATGGAATAAGGAGCGCTCTGAAACCTCTTCGTGCTCTTTATTCGTGATTTAGTGACTTTGTGGTTTTTTCTTAAGTGGTTTTTTCTTCAGTGGTTTTTTCTTTCCCCCCACAAACCCGTCGCCAAATCGTATATTACAGGGATGAACTCAATTGCTCCGATATTATCCCGAAAACGCGTCATTGTCACGGGCATCGTACAGGGCGTGGGTTTCCGACCCTACATTTACAAACTGGCTCACGAATGTGCGCTCACCGGTTCGATTCGCAATGACGGACAGGGAGTACTGATAGATGTACAAGGGGAACGTGTCGATGAATTCATCCACCGGCTTCCCCTGGAAGCGCCTCCGCTGGTACTGATTACCGGTCTGGTCACTGAAGAATGCCCCCCGACCGATACAGGCGAGTTCCGCATTCTTGCCAGTGAGACGGATCAGGTCACTTCGGCCATGATACCGCCCGATGTGGTGACCTGTGAAGACTGCCTCCGCGAACTCCTCGACGAAAATGACCGCCGCTCTCGCTATCCATTCACAAATTGTACGAACTGCGGACCACGCTATACGATCACCCGTTCCATTCCCTATGACAGGCCATCGACCAGTATGCATATCTTTCCGATGTGCGAAACATGTGAGCAGGAATATCACGATCCGGCGGATCGACGCTTCCATGCACAACCGAATGCCTGTCCTGTGTGCGGACCACAATTGCTCTGGCGCCGCAATGCGCAACTGCATGGCGAGGAAACGGAGCTCGAAAGGGACTTCGCTCTGCAGGCCGCTGCAAAGGAACTGCGCGAAGGCCGCATTCTGGCATTGCGCGGTCTCGGTGGATATCACCTTGCGGTGGATGCCGGCAATGAAACAGCCGTACGCCTGCTGCGCCTGCGGAAACATCGCTATGCGAAACCACTGGCCGTCATGGTGCGTGATCTCGAACACGCGGCACTGTTCTGCGATTTCGATGATCAGGAAGCAGCGCTCCTGCAGTCACCACAACGCCCCGTCGTCATTCTGCGACTGCGCAGTGAGCACACGATCGCCCCATCGGTGTCACTCGACAACCCTACCCTCGGCATCATGCTTCCGTACACGCCGCTGCATCACCTGCTGCTGCGGGATGTCGACCGTCCGCTGATCATGACCAGCGGAAACCTCAGCGAGGAAGCGATCTGCATCGATATCGACGACGCAGAACAGCGTCTGGCCGGTATCGCCGACGCCTTTCTCCATCACAATCGTGAAATTCTCCAGCGCTGTGACGATTCCGTCTATCGCGTCATCGCCGATACACCACGTCCCGTACGCCGCGCCCGCGGCTACGTCCCCCGCCCCATCCTGCTTCCCGCGGAAGCGCCTTCCGTCATTGCCGTGGGAGGGGAACTCAAGAACACACTCGGTGTCAGCAAGGACCGTGCGGTCTTTCTTTCTCAACATATCGGGGATCTCGAACATCTGGAAGCGCTCCGCTTCTTCGAGGAAACACTTTCTCATCTCCTGCGGATATTCGACGTTGCACCCCGGGCCATCGCACATGACCTGCATCCGGACTACCTCTCGACACAATGGGCGAACGGGAGACTCGGAGGACTCGCCGCCGAAGATTTGCGGGATCTCCCACGCATCGCCGTACAGCACCATCATGCCCACCTGGTTTCCTGCCTGGCTGAACACGGACACGATGACAGCGCGATCGGTGTCATACTCGACGGTACCGGCTACGGCGAAGACGGCACAATCTGGGGAGGAGAATTTCTCGTCGGAAACAGCAACTCCTACCTCCGTGCCGGACATTTCGGGCAACTCCCCATGCCAGGCGGGGAGCGCGCCACCCGTGAACCCTGGCGTATGGCCCTCGCCGCACTCGACGCCCTGCACGGTCATGAAGCAGTGGATGTATTCCCAGAATGGTTCGCCAGGAGAACTTCCGCAGAAATCGAGGCCGCCCGTTTCTCGCTCGACAGCGGCGTGAACCTGCCATCCACCTCAAGTTGCGGACGCCTGTTCGATGCCGTCGCCTCGCTGGCAAATCTCCATGATACGGTTCAGTTCGAAGCGCAGGCGGCAATGGCGCTCGAATTCACCGCGGCGCCACTCGCTTCCCTACCCCCATACCCCTTCGATGTGGAGGAAGGGACAACGATTGTACTTTCTTTTCTCCCCACGATTGGGGAAATTATAAAGGATATGCGCAGTGGGAAATCGGTTCATGAAATATCCGCACGGTTTCACCGCACCGTCATCGAAGGATGTGCCGAAGTCGTCGCTGCCGTCGCCGCCTCAACCGGACTGCGGGACGTCGTCCTCTCCGGAGGCTCGTTTCAGAATGCATTGCTGCTCCATGGCCTGCTCCATGCGTTGCGGACACGGAATTTCAATGTCCTCACGCATACGCAGGTCCCCGCAAATGACGGCGGTATTGCGTTGGGACAGGCGGTTATCGCTCACTCACATTTGAAAGGATAAGACATGTGTCTTGCAGTACCGGCAAAAGTGCTGGAACTTCGTGATAATCAGATGGCGCTGGTGGACCTGAACGGTACACAACGCGAAATCAGTCTCATGGTGCTTGACGGCGAGGCCGCTGTCGGTGACTTCGTGCTCATCCATGTCGGCTATGCCATCGAGGTCATCGATGAAGAAGAGGCGCAGCGGACATTGCAACTTTTCGAGGAAATCGAGGCATTCGAAAACCGGACCGGAAATCCACCGGGTACGGCTTCATGAGTGTTCTCAGCGCTTTCCGCGACTCCTCACGAGCACGCGTGATTCTGGAACAGATCCGGCGACGTGACACCGGTCCGGTGTGCATCATGGAATTCTGCGGGGGACATACCGTAGCCATTTTTCGCAGCGGTCTTCGTTCCGTCATGCCGGAACATGTACGCATGCTCTCCGGTCCCGGCTGTCCTGTCTGTGTCACCTCGAATGCCGATCTGGATCGCGCTGTTGCGCTGGCGAAAACACCTGGTGTCATCCTTGCCACCTATGGCGACATGCTCAGGGTCCCCGGCAGTCAGGAATCCCTCATGCAGGTAAAAGCCAGGGGCTTTGACGTGGAAGTCGTCTATTCCACACTCGACGCATTGTCTCTTGCCGAGGCCCGTCCGGACCGGGAAATCGTCTTTTTCGGTATCGGCTTCGAAACTACCGCCCCCGCAGCCGCAGCCGCCGTGCTCCAGGCACGCACACGCGGATTGCGGAATTTTTCCCTCTGTTCGGTAATGAAGCTGACTATTCCCGGGGCAAAGGCACTGCTCGGCGCCGGTGACGTGCATGTCGATGCCGTCATCGGACCCGGACATGTCGCCTCTATCATCGGTTCCGACGCCTGGCGCTTTCTTCCCGAGGATTACGGCATCCCTGTCGCGATCAGCGGCTTCGAAACACTCGACCTGCTGATGGCAACCGATGCCCTGTTGCGTATGATCGAAGAGAAATCGCCCGATCTCGTCAATGCCTACAGCCGTATCGTCAGACCCGAAGGAAATCGCAAGGCATGGGGAATGGTTGAACAGGTGTTCGATACCCGCGACACTTCATGGCGTGGCTTCGGTGTGCTTCCGGACAGCGGACTGGCGCTACGGGAGAGTTTTTCAGAATTCGATGCCGATATCCGTTTTAATATCAGTATCGAGGAAAGCGCGGAACACCCTGCCTGTCGCTGCGGCGAAGTATTACGTGGTGTTGTCACACCTCTTGATTGCAACGTGTTCGGTACAAGCTGCACACCGGAGTCTCCGCTCGGCCCGTGCATGGTGTCGAGTGAAGGGAGCTGCGCCGCATACTATCATTATCAGCGTGTCTCGACAGCCGTTCATCCGGGCGATTGAACTGACATGACTCACAGCGCCCGCAAGCGGTTGATCTGACATGACCCACAGCGTCAGGAAGTGGTTGACCTGAAATGGCCCACAGCGTCAGGAAGTGGTTGACCTGAAATGGCCCACAGCGTCAGGAAGTGGTTGACCTGACATGGACTGCAAGCACCCGCCGAGCTTCATCCTGCTATAACCTCCATTGTTCATTCCATAATGCTCACATTGATTCAATGAAATCGAAACATATTCTTCTCGCGCACGGCAGTGGCGGCAGCATGATGCATGACCTCATCAAGGAAGTGTTTCTGCCGGCATTCGACAACCCCCTGCTCAGACAGGGCAACGATCTGGCGGTACTCGATAACCCGGGCGGGCGACTGGCGTTTACGACAGATTCCTATGTCGTCCACCCCCTCGTGTTTCCGGGCGGTTCCATCGGCGAGCTCGCCGTCCACGGCACAATCAATGACCTCGCGATGGGCGGCGCGCGACCGCTGGCGCTTTCCGTAGGCATGATTCTGGAAGAAGGACTGGAAATACGATTACTCGAGGACATCGTCGGCCGGATGAAGCTCGCCGCAGACAATGCGGGTGTCCCGATCGCAACAGGCGACACCAAAGTTGTCGAGCGGGGAAGCTGCGACGGGATGTTCATCAACACCTCGGGAATCGGAGTTGTGGATGAGTCTCTCCGTATCGGGGGCGCGGAGGCGCGCGACGGAGATGTGGTGATCCT
Source organism: Bacteroidota bacterium (assembly GCA_018224345.1). Lineage (GTDB taxonomy): Bacteria > Bacteroidota > Ignavibacteria > SZUA-365 > SZUA-365 > SZUA-365. The sequence goes on along the minus strand of JAGTUW010000023.1, from coordinate 5,111 downwards.
CTCAGGGACTATCGGTGATCACGGGGTCGCGGTCATGTCCGAACGCAAGGGCATTCGATTCACGACTCCGGTAAAAAGCGATACACAGGCGTTGCATCGACTTGTCGCTCACATGCTCGAGGTGACAACGGACATCCACGTGCTGCGTGATCCGACCCGTGGCGGCGTAGCGACAACACTGAATGAAATCGCGATGCAGTCCGGTCATGGCATCGAGATAGAAGAAGACCTGCTGCCCATCCCGCCTGCCGTGACGGGCGCCTGCGATCTGCTCGGACTCGATCCTCTCTATCTCGCAAATGAAGGCAAACTTATCGCCATCATGCCCGCCCGCTACGCCGACGATATGATCGCGGCAATGCGTTCACTGCCGGAAGGAAAGGACAGTTGCCGCATCGGACGCGTCGTGACGGAACTCCCGGGCGTGGTCCGTATGAAAACGGGTATCGGCGGTACGAGAATCATCAATGTTCTCAGCGGCGAAATGCTGCCGCGTATCTGCTGAATACCATGATTCACAACGGCCCGCACTGGCCACCGTTGACGCTGCACACACAGCATCACGGACACGTCCATACGCAGATCCGTTTCAATCAGGTCAGCGCCTGCGATGAGCAGAGATCGTCGAACATGCCCATGATCCGTTCGCGCACGCCTTGTGTGAGGGAGCGCAGACGTATTGCATTGACACTCTCTTGACATTTCCCTATTTTTTTGCTTCGGCAGTTCTGTGACCGCTCTGTTTTCAATTGTGTTATGCATACATCGGTGGGCCCGCCACCATGTCTACGTTCCCACTTTCGGAGGTATCGATTCCATGAAGTTTGCAATGATCATCCTGGTAGCCTTCATGCTGCCCACGCACGGTTTTTCTCAGTCGGCATCGGCTCATGGAGAGTCGGCTGGAAAAGTACAGGCACCACAACTCTCCGTGTTCTCCCCTTTCGGGCACCTTTCCACAGAGGGAATGACCAAAGCAACCGCGAAGGCATCCTCCATATGTCCACTATTTCTCTACTATCAGAATGGCGCAAGTGCGAACTTTGCCTTTCATACCGAACCCCTGCCGACATCCGAATGGGCAACGAAAATCACCGTCTCTACCAGTGCCCAGGTCTGTACAGTGTGGACAGTAAAAATTGATTTCGAACTGTTGAATGCCAGCATCACGTCCAAGGACACAATACATATATTCGTCCGTGAAGCCTTCAGTCCTTACGCGGATATTTTCAGCACCTGGTTTATTGCGCGAGCAGGCCAGAATCAGGGTTTCTTCGAAATCGATCCGCCCCCCCCTCCCAACAACGTGCGTGCGATCATGAACATCACCAACCTCCGCAAGGAATTCCTTCTCGGATATCGCGTCATCGGTGATAATACCCATAGTGCGAAGTTTCGTTTTACAACACCGACACTGTATCCGAACTCTCCACGCTCGTTCAAATTCAATACAAGGACAAGCCTGATTCCGGCGTCGAATGCCGTGGGGACGAGCGTCGACCAGGTATTCGAGGCACGACTCTGCTGTGACGCATATATCCCGGTCGAACTTTCAACCTTCAGCGCCCAAGTGAGCGGGAACAGCGTCGAGCTTCTGTGGCGTACGGAAACGGAGACCAATAATTATCAGTTTGAAGTTCAGCGTGCACGCAGTCCACACGGTCCCTGGGAAAGCCGCAGCTTCCTGCCCGGCTACGGGACGACGACGATACCACAAACGTACCGCTACAGCGATCCTTACTCACTGTCTGATTTCGGGCCCGGCGAAGCGCCTGTATTCTGGTATCGCCTCCTCCAACGCGATTTCGACGGTACGCAGACCGATTATGCTCCGATACAGGTCCATGTCGCAGACATCGCCGCTGCGGGCTTCGAGCTCAGCCCGCCGTACCCCAACCCGCTCTCGCTTTCGGTGCACGAATATGCTGCCATGCGCTACCGCGTGGCCCGGGAGGGTCAGGTGCGGTTAAGCATTCATGACATGCTCGGCCGGGAAATCGCTGTGCTCGTCGATCAATTTCATCCGGCAGGTGTGTTTGAAACCGCATGGTATCCGGATCGTTATGACAACCTGCTCAACAGCGGACAGTATTTCATCCGTATGCAGGCAGGGTCGCATCACAGCGTCCGCAAACTCAGCGTCGTTCGCTGACCCCGCTCTCGCTGGCGGATGTACCTGCCCTGTGCAAACAGACAGGCGGATTTTCGGCATCGCGAATCTCGAATATGTAGCGTTGTTTCTTACCGGAGTTCGTTACGTGCAACTGGAAAATTATAGCGAATCCGGAATTTATCCGTAAGTTTGAAGGCTGTCCGTCGTTTCTTCGGCCGACAGCCTTCTTTATGTTCAATTCTTCCGTAACGAGCCGAACTATGACCCCCTCAGCCCTCGATGTGAATCTTCTTCGCTTAAAACCAGGATTTGAGGATATCCCGTTGCCTGCATACGCGACCGAACTTTCTGCGGGTATGGACCTGCGAGCGGCAATTGATATCCCTCTGGAATTGCACCCTGGCGACATTGTCGCGGTCCCGACGAATCTGGTAATCGAACTGCCACCGCTGTATGAGGCGCAGATACGCCCCCGCAGCGGAATCGCATTGAAACACGGCATCATATTGCCCAACAGTCCCGGAACCATCGACGCGGATTATCGCGGTGAAATCAAAGTTATCATGTCGAATATCGGAAAGTGCCCCTATATCATCGAGCGCGGAGAACGAATCGCGCAGCTTGTTGTCGCACCCGTAACGCAGGTGCGTTGGCGGGAACGTACCGTCCTGAGCGAAACCGACCGGGGCAGCGGGGGCTTCGGACACAGCGGACGATCATGATCCCGCCGTTTCGACTGCATGCGCCGTTTCTGTCTCCTCAGGATACTGAACAGATCTCCTGGTATCCCCGTGGAGCGATGGTGGTCAACGAACATGGCCGCATCGCCTGGCATGGCGACGCAGAGAATCTGCCCGGCGAGTTCCTTCCCCTCCCTTCTGTTCACAGCGAAAATATAATGCTTCCGGGATTGGTCGATGCGCATGTTCACTATCCGCAACTCGATTGCAGAGGACAATACGGAAATTCACTGCTCGAATGGCTTGATCGTTCCATCTATCCGGAGGAAGCACGCTTCACGCAGGCAGGTATCGCACGTGATACTGCCCGACGATTCTTCTCCGCGCTGCTGAGTGCGGGCACCACTACCGCAATGGTCTATGGTACCATCCATGAAGCGGCCACTGATATCGCCTTCGAGGAAGCGGAGCGCAGCGGGATGCGCATCATACTGGGAAAAATGCTGATGGACCGGGAAGCGCCAGCAGCGCTCCTCGAACCAGCAGATGAAGGTCTGGCCGCCACGGAGCGACTCATACGAAAGTGGCATAAAAAAACCCATCGTCTCTTTTATGCTGTCAGTCCGCGCTTCGCCATCAGTTGCTCACCATCTCTGTTGCAAGGTGCGGCTGCGCTCGCAACGCGATACGATACGTACGTGCAGACACATTGCAATGAATCCATCGAGGAAGTCGCCCGCGTAATGATCTTGTTTCCCGAGGCAACGCACTACACCGATGTCTATGCTCGCTCGGGGCTCCTGACCTCCCGCACAGTGCTCGGACACAATATTCACTGTGACGATGCACAACTCCGGCAGCTGCGATCACACGATTGCGCTGTGGCTCATTGCCCGGATGCAAATCTCTTTCTCGGCAGTGGACGATTTCCTCTCGAAGCGCATCAGCAACACGGACTGCGTATCGCTCTCGGTTCTGATGTCGGTGCAGGAACAACACTGAGCATGTTTCATGTCATGCACAGTATGAGCCATGTACAGGGACGCAGTCTCGACCCGCGCATCCCACTCTATCATGCTACTCTTGGTGCCGCCACGGCACTTGGTTTACAGGAAGAAATCGGGAGTTTCCGCATCGGGAAACAGGCCGATATCACGGAAACCTGCGTGCCACGGCATTATTGTCATGGGAGAACGCTCGAACACCTCTCGGCACTTGATGTGGCTTCCACCATCGTCTATCGCAGCGCGGATTTGCGTGCAGGCCGCGTCTGGATCAGCGGTGAACAATTGAATCCACCCCCTTCCACATGACGATCAGACACGTACGCCTGTAGTCCGGATACAAGCACTTCTGAAACAGTTAATCCGTTGCAGCAGGGTTTCCCGTCGCAGCCTCCTTCAGAAGCCAATCGATCCACAGATCGAACCCTTCACCCGTCGTCGCCGAGAGTGCGATAAAATGCAGATCCGGATTGACCTGCCGGGCGTATTCTTTCGCTTTCTCAACATCGACGTTCAGATACGGCAACAGGTCTGTTTTGTTTATGATACAGACATGCGAGCTGCGGAACATATTCGGATATTTAAGCGGTTTATCTTCCCCCTCCGTGACACTCATGATCACGACGCGCTTCGCTTCTCCAAGATCGAAGAGTGATGGGCACACAAGATTTCCGACATTCTCTATCATAAGCAACGAGCCGTCAGAAAGTTCGAGTCGCCGCATCGCCCTGTACACCATATCGGCATCGAGATGACAGCCATTCCCTGTATTCACCTGGATGACAGGCGCCCCGGCTTTCTCAATCCGCTCAGCGTCCTGCATCGTCTGCTGGTCCCCTTCGATGACGGCGATCGGCAGACGTCCTTTCAGCGCACGGATACTGCGCTCAAGCAACGTCGTTTTGCCGGAACCGGGACTGCTCACGAGGTTCAATGCAAGAACACTTCTCGCCTCAAACCAACCCCTGTTACGCTGTGCAAGCAGATTGTTCTTCTGGAGAATTTCCGTCTCAACCACGACACTGTGCGTCCTGTGGCCATGCGTATGATCGTGGCCATGCGTATGATCGTGTGTCGGCCCGCCGTCATGACTGTGAGAATGTGTATGAGGGGTGGAGACGTCTTCGCCGGGTTTACGAATCGTGACCGCCTCGTCGGGTTGCGTGCAGCCGCATGTATCACACATAGTCGTTCCTTTGCATTATTCGTGTACAAGCAGTGATTTGACGCGCATTTCCTCACCCTGCAGGACTGTGGAGTCGAACGTCCCGCAGGAAGGACAGGGCGAGAAGAAATCTTCCATCGCAAACTCCT
>JAGTUW010000022.1 GCA_018224345.1 Bacteroidota bacterium | reverse complement strand
GATTATGAGAATACCTGGATTCTACGTCTCGGTGGCGAGTATCGTATTGGCATCACAGGAATCGCTATACGTGCGGGATATTTTTATGACAACAACCCCGTGCCGGACAAAAGCCTGGAGCCTCTACTTCCCGACGCAGATCGACATGGCCTGAATGTCGGATTGGGCTTTGCCCTGATTCCTGCAATCACACTTGATCTTGCCTATACTCATTTGATCTTTCTCGATCGTGTAACCGAGGCAACGACGCAACCCGGTGGTGTGCATCTTGACGGACGCTATACCGGAAATGCAAGTCTGTTTGCTCTCAACATTTCCTATGCGTTGTAAGGAGGAGACCCATGAAACAGAAACATACGTTCCTCGCTTTGATTCCGGTGCTCTTCTTTCTCGCCTGCACAAAAGACAACCCCGTTGCTGATCCTTCTCTCGGAGACGTTGATCCCGGTGTCTATGTCGCAATCGGGAACAGTTTTACCGCGGGATTCCAATCCGGAGCACTCTATCAGGAGGCACAGGAATTCAGTTTTCCGAATCTGCTCGCCAGACAGATCGGCAGCACACCGTTCGAACAACCACGTATGCCGTATCCCGGTACAGGGGAATTGCACGTCCTGCGTTCCCTCCATCCACGTACGGAAATCATCACATACGGTGTCAAACAAAACATCCCCACCAACACCGGGCTGGCACGCCCATTCAATAATCTCGGTATTCCCGGTGCGATTGCCTTCGATGCTATCGATGACTCGGACATGATGGAACGGGCAGTACGGTATTCGAATCCTTTTTACCCGCTGATCATGAGGAATCAGAGCGCCTATGGTGCGTCATTGCTCGAGCAGGCGATTGCATTGCAACCGACTGTACTGACGTTCTGGCTCGGTCATGACGACGTCTACAGATATGCCCTTTCAGGAGGCACGGCCGGAACCAACACCGGTCTGGGAGGAGAACCGCAGGGCACACTGCCGACCGAACGGGCGGTTTTTCAGCAGGTCATCCAGGACGCCTTCGCGCGCATCAGGGACTCACTGCCTGATGCAAAGGTCCTGGTGGGGAATATCCCGGGTGTCCTCTCTTTCCCGTATTTCACGACCATCCCGGGAAAACTTCCGTATCCTCCCGACAATCCTACACAGCAGATGAGCATATACTACCGCAACAGTGGTGGCAATGTCACGACAGTGACGGAAAACGAATTTGTTCTTCTTACCGCACAGGAAGAACTCCTCAGCGGGGTTGGTTTGAGCCCCACAACGCCTCTGAATTCACGTTATGTACTGGATGTTGAGGAAGTATCCGTTGTGCTCGAAGCGATTACGAGTTTCAATTCCATTCTCATGGCGGAAGCAGAGCGCAATGGCTTCATACTGGTGGATCTCTACGAGATGTTCGATGAAGTCAGCAGAAATGGATATATGGTCGCAGGTGAAGAATATACGATGGCGTTTATTTCGGGCGGCTTGTTCAGTCTTGACGGGGTTCATCTCAGTTCCCGGGGCAATGCCATTCTCGCCAACAAATTCATCCAGGCGATGAACCAGAACCTCAACGCCAATATCCGCTATGTATCTCTGCACACCATCCCCGGTATCGCCGCACCTGCAGGGAAGGCAATGCGATTCTGAGCTGCGGTACACCGTCCGCTTCTGCCGGGATTGCTTCCGGACGATGTTCCGCCGACAGTAATGTTCATTCTGAAAAAACATCCGCGTAACCGAGTCTGTTGCGCGGATGTTCGTATAAGGGATTCTCGGTGGGGTTTCGTATTTTTTATACATATACATGGACGCGCGCGTGTCCTTTCTGTCCAGTGATTATTTGGAGAATGCATGCAAACGGAGCCCAGTGTCACCATCGAAACAGCCAGGGAACTCGGTTTGACAGATGAGGAATACGGCAAAGTAATCGAGTATCTCGGTCGCACACCCACCTATACGGAACTCGGTATGTACAGTGTGATGTGGAGTGAACACTGCTCGTACAAGAATTCCATCGCCGTGCTGAAGACGCTCCCGCGCAGTGGTGGCCGTCTCCTCGTCGATGCGGGCGACGAGAATGCCGGCCTGGTGGATATCGGTGATGGTCTGGCGATCGCGTTCAAAATAGAGAGCCATAATCACCCCTCCGCAATCGAACCATTTCAGGGAGCGGCGACCGGGGTGGGCGGAATTTTACGTGACATTTTCACCATGGGTGCACGTCCGATCGCAGCGTGTGATTCGCTGCGTTTCGGTGATCCCTCACATCCCCGCGTGCACTATCTGGTGAAAGGGGTGGTGAGCGGGATCGGCCACTACGGGAATTGTTTCGGCGTTCCCACAGTAGCAGGAGAAATCTGTTTTGATCCTTCGTATCAGGGGAATCCCCTCGTCAACGCCATGGCCGTCGGTATCGTCAAGCATGATCAGACAGCAACAGCGACAGCGGAAGGAGAGGGAAATCCTGTGATGATTGTCGGTTCCTCCACGGGGCGCGATGGAATTCATGGTGCAACATTTGCTTCTGTCGATCTGAGTGCGGATTCCGAATCGCGACGGCCTTCCGTGCAGGTCGGTGACCCCTTCACGGAGAAGCTCTTGCTTGAAGCGACGTTGGAAATCATTCGCGAAGATCTGATCGTCGGTATACAGGATATGGGAGCAGCGGGTATTACCTGCTCGTCCTGTGAAATGTCGGCGAAAGGGAAGAGCGGAATGCATCTGGATCTCGATCTCGTGCCCATTCGCGAAGAAGGGATGTCTGCGTACGAAATCCTTCTCTCCGAATCCCAGGAACGGATGCTTGTCGTCGTGAAGCGTGGAAATGAAGAGCGCGTCAGGGAAATATTCGACAAATGGGATTTGCATGCAGTGACCATCGGCCAGGTGACTTCCGACGGCATGGTGACAATCAAAAGGCATGGTGAATTGAAGGCGTGTGTCCCAGCCGACAGCCTGGTCCTTGGTGGTGGAGCCCCTGTCTACATCCGCGAAACAAAGCGGCCGTTGTATCTGGACACGACGCTTGCCTTCCACATGGAATCCGTACCGGATCCGAAGGATATCACGGAAGTGCTCCTGCACCTTCTGTCTGCCCCCAATATCGCCTCGAAGCGATGGGCCTACGAACAGTACGACACATCAGTGCGTAGCAACACGGCACAGGGTCCCGGAGGTGACGCCGCCGTCATCCGGATAAAAGGAACCCGACGGGCCATTGCAGTGAAAACCGATTGCAATGGTCGTTACGTGCACCTTAATCCACGAAAAGGGGCACAGATCGCGGTGGCGGAAGCGGCTCGCAATGTTGTCTGTACAGGTGCGCAGCCTCTCGCTATCACAAATTGCCTGAATTTCGGTAATCCCTACAAACCTGAGGTTTTTTATCAGTTCAAGGAAGCGTGCGCCGGTATGGGCGAGGCCTGCCGTCTTTTCGATACCCCCGTTACGGGCGGCAATGTCAGCTTCTATAATGAAAACCCGAATGGCGCCGTCTTCCCGACACCGGTTATCGGGATGCTTGGCCTGATCGAGGATATCGATCATATCACGCATGCGGGTTT
>JAGTUW010000021.1 GCA_018224345.1 Bacteroidota bacterium | reverse complement strand
GTCACTTCGTGAAACTCCTCCTGATCCCTGGCTACGGCCACATAGTGCCGGAGGATCGTCCACAAACGCTTGTCATCGGTGCGCAGGTGGCGGGCAATGGCACGTACCGGCATATGCGGAGTCATCGAAAGCACGATCGCCTCGAACAGAAGTGTGAAGCCACTCCCGGATCTGGCCCACGGAACCGAAACCTGGTGTACACCGCAATGCTGGCATCGAACACGAGGTACCCGAGCGTGAATAGTGCATGTATGCTGAAAGAAATCAAGATGACGCCAGTGTCTCTCCACAGTGTCATGGACCGGTTTGTCAGCTTCACCGCACTCGGGACAGGGGAAGCGGCTTCCTTTCTTGAAGGCGATAATCAGATCCAAATGCGATTCCGATTCCGTAAAGGCAGCGTCGTTGCATTCCCAGGGCGTAGCAAGTCCAAGTGCCAACGTGAAGAGATGTTCGGTCGGGTTCAGCATGGTATTTCCTTGAGCAAATGTGGGGCCCCAAGATACAAAACAACCCGCATTAGACACATGTCTACACACTCAAATCAACGCAGAGCCCGCTCGGTTATGCTCTGTTCAGTGAAATGTACTTGCCGTTTGTGAGATTCCCAATCCTGCGTTTGTGACGATGAATGTGGATTACGATGCGAGAGTATAAGCCATCGTGTATAGGTGAAACATGTTCCAGAAAGGCGAAATGTGCGCCATTTTCAGCACCGATTTTTTATCTTCAGATATCCTGATCTCAGAGACCGACCTGTGGAGGCGACAGCCATGAAACAGCACACCACGCCAGCGATCATCATTGGGAATCAAGCCACGACACTGGAACGTGTCCCATTGGTATCTGGATCAGATACAGGGACATACGATGAGGACTGGATCCAACGGATCTGTTTCGAAAATCCCACTCTCCTTCCCGTAGAAGAGCTTGAACCAACATTTGCAGGCATGATCCCAATCTGCAGAGAGCTTCCCACCAAGTCTGGCTCGGTGGATCTGATGTACCTGAACGAATACGGGTTCATCACGATCGGGGAATGCATGCTGTGGAGGAATCCGGAGGCAAGACGAAAGGTTGTCGGTCAAGTACTGGACTACGCTAAGGACATCGCTCAGTGGGATTACGCCAAGTTTGAAGCTGAGTGCTTGCGTGCGAGGAAAGACAGCACCGGCTCCCTTTTTGAGATCATCCACGAGTACTACCCCGATATCGAGGAACCGCGATTCATTGACAGCGTACAGAATAATCTCCAACGAGGTCGCTTCCTGCTCGCCATCATCGGGGACGGCATCCGGGAGAACATGAAAGAAATGGCGGAGTACATCCAGCGCAATGGCAACTTGAACTTCACTCTCGCACTCATCGAGCTTCCCGTCTATCAAAAGCCGGACAAGAGCGAACTGGTCATCACTCCCCGCATCCTTCCGCGGACAGTGGAAATCGAGCGCACTGTCCTCAGGACTGGCGAGGAGGTAGTTCGCAAACCAGACAAACCGAGTGAACCCAAAACAATCTCCGAGAAGGCATTTTACGAGCGGCTCACTGATGCAATCGGTCGTGATCAGGCTGATGGATTCCATAGTTTCGTTCAAGAGCTATCATCCGATCTCAACATCCTTCCGAAGCTCGGTCGTGGCAAGAAGCTGTCGCTGAACTTGAAGTCTGCAGACGACACCTACAACTTCGCCTCAGTTCAGGAAGATGGTGAAGTGTGGTTCTACGGTATCGTAACGAAGACCGAGGAACTCGGTGACAAGAGCATCGGCATCAAGTACCTGAAGCAAGTAGCGGACTTGATTAACGGATCAGTTGACGACTCGTACAAAGAATGGAGTTGGTGCGTGAAGCGCGACGGAGAATATCCAAGCATCACCGATTTCATAAGGGTCAAAGACGCTTGGAAGAAAATTATCGAGGATACTCTTGAAGCCATCAGGAAGAAGGCGGACAGTGAAAGTGCATAGAGTCTTGCGTTCGCAGTCAAGACAAGTAGCTCTCAGGTTGATCATCCTCGTGGGACTCTTCGTCGGAATCTCACCTCCCTCCCCAGCGCAGACGGTTATCGTCATCTACAAACAGGAACTCCGGCTCGAAGTCTGGAAAGCTGGCACGATGGAGAGGCAGTGGGAAATCTGCGATCTCTCTTCCCTTGCTGGCAGGAAGAAAGTTCAGGGCGATCAGCAGGTGCCTGAAGGGATCTATGCCATCACCAGTTTCAATCCAAAGAGTGCTTCCTACAAGACCCTTCACATCAACTACCCGAACGCTCTCGACCGTTCACGGGGATCTACTGGTGGAGGCATCGGAATCCACGGGAAGTGTGCGTCATCTGGTTGCATCGGCATGAGGAACGATCAAATGGACTCGATTGAGAAGGCACTGAAGATGGAGCTGAACAACCTTCCGATCCCGGTGCTGATCTTCTACAGCGAGAAGCCTGAGCGTGTCGAACGACTCATCCAGCTGTTCAAGAAACAGGGAAATGATGCGGATGCGACGTTCCTTGAGCGTATGGAAAAGATTCGAGAGTACTGGAACGATCATCATCGTGTGCCGGAGTACACGTGGGACAAGCACGGGTATGTGCTGGAGGAATGACTACAGCGAATCGAATCTTTCACATCCCACTCACACATTGCGTACATTCAGGACAATCACCTTCCACACACAATAGGAACTGGAGCCACCATGAAAAATATCGAGATGAAGCTGGAAGGCGACATTCTCACGATCAAGGTCGATCTGTCAAAGGAATTCGGACTCTCTTCCAGCGGGAAATCGGTGATCATCGCCTCGACGGAGGGGAATCAGTCAGTCGAGGGTCGGGAGGAAGTGAAGATCGGAGTGACTATGAAGCAATAAATACGAAGAATGGTCTTCCGAAGTAAGCCTCGGCGCAGAACTCAGTAGTAAGCACTATAGAGAAACTGCCCACATCGTTCGGAACATAGACTGTTGAATACGGCTCAATAAAACGACTATCTGCTAAATTTTTAACGGAACATGGATCTTAATTCTGCTACTGCATCGACATATTTTTGTTCCGATTTTTCGCACGTACTTTGTTCCGAATTCCGGTAAGCTATTGAAAACAATTTACAAAAAAAATCCATTTCGCCTGCTTAGAAGGCAGATGCTCTATCCACCTGAGCTACGGGAGCGTATTGAATGCAATGACCAGCCTCGCACCATCATTAAAAATACCAAACTCACCTTTCAGCTACAAGGGAGATACACCCGTGTTCCCTGATCGGAGAAACCGCGTGCAGGGGCGGTTCGCGAACCGCCCCTGCAATTATTGTATACACGGATATCTGTGAAGCGTAAAAAAAACATTGAGCAGTGGGATTTTTTTTACTCCCTCATGTGTCTCCTATACAGAAGCCGCCGTATAGAGGACGGCGAGATTATCGAAAACAATGTGTGGGCTTACCCGATCCGGCTGCATTCGGAAACAGCAGAATGCACTGCACGGTAAACCCGCATTCACCCGGAGGAAAAATGTGGTTTTTAATTCTCCTTTTCACCTGCACCTTTGTTGTGCAGGCCCAGTACAACGAATGGCGTCGTATCGATGAAGTGAACCATCTGGGCTTCAGACAGCTTTTCACGCTTGACGACAGTGTAACCTATGTTGCCTCGTACTATGGAATGTACCGCAGCGATGATGGCGGCCGTTTCTGGAGGGAGATCCACTCCCGGAACCTGCCCGGGGACATTTACTCACTTGTGGGCGATCCCCGCATATCACCACAAACGTTGGTGCTCAACACATATTTCAGAAACGAAGGGAAAGGGACCTCAGGTGTATTCCTTTCACACGATGCAGGCGTTACCTGGATGTACAAAGGAGGCGCAGTCGGCAACTGGGGTGGTTACGTCACGCCCGCCGGAGAAGACACATATTACCTTCTCTGCGACCCGCTCAAAATCGTGTATCTGGATCATACAGGGGTCGCGCATCACTATATAAACGGCTTGCACTTTCCGGAAATCGCCAGAATCCGCGGCATTGCGGCTTTCGACGACAACAGTGCATTGATCTATCTGAGGCCCGGGACGGTGTATGTCTCCGGAAAGGGCGAGACTCCATGGACCAGACAATGGTCGCAGGCGAACGATGGTATAGAACAAAATGAAATCCTGCATATCCATTCGGAAGGTGACGACGCCTGGGCGGCAACATCCACCGCCGGGATCAAACATGCAACACGACCTGATTTCCAATGGAGTGATGCGAGCGGAGGGCTGGGACTGGCGGGTGATCCCTCCATGCGTGTACGATCGATTTTTCGGGACAAACGCGGTCCACTCGTTGCAATCACTTCCGCAGGATTCTACTCTTCTACAGACGGCCGGAATTGGCAATATGTGAGCAATACGCTGCAGGATTGGGAAAAGCCCGCTGCTACCACAATCGATTTCGACGGTCGCTATTACGTGCTCTACGGTTCGGACAGCTTGCTCGTTTCCGGTGATAACGCGCAGACCTGGTCATTGCGCATGAAAGGGCTGGTCATGGGAAAAGTGCATGAGCTCGCCCTGCAGGGGAAACGATTGATCGTTGCGGGCGAGGACTGTCTGTTCGCTGGGGACGCGCAGACCCACTTCCACAAAGTACCTGCCTGGAAACAGCAGATAGATGGTCTGAATTCTTTTCGTATCCGCAGCTTCGCGCGTCTACCTGATACAAGCATCATTGCAATAGATGAGTCCGGCACGGTCAGCCGCCTCGCAAATGCTGCAACAATATGGACAACGCTGTCCCATGCGCTTGCAGGCGAAACTGTGCTCTCTACGGCTGTGACACCGGATGGAACGATTCTGGCAGGGACGGAACGAGGGACGCTGTTTGTCAGTTCCGACGGAGGTGCTACATGGGTCGAAACCCAAACGGCCTTTTCTTCAGCACCCATCAGTTCTGTGCTCGCAGTCTCCGGGACATTGCTTCTCGCCGGGTCGTTCGGTGAAGGGCTGTTCCGCAGTACCGACGGTGGTGTACGTTGGTCACGCGTAGACAATGGCATCATGCAACCGAATATTACCGCCCTCACACGTACACCCGATGGCACGCTCTTTGCAGGGAGCTACGGTGCCGGTGTATTTCGCTCGAATGATCAAGGGGCTACCTGGGTCCCGACAGATACTGATTCGCCCGGAATGTACGTGACTTCTCTGATCACGAATCATATCGGCATCGTCGCAGCTGCGACATACGATGCAGGGGTGTGCATCACACGCAACGGCGGTCAGAGTTGGTCTGCACTCAATGCGGGCTTCCCCGACCTGCGCATCCGCCGCCTTCTGCTTCTCCCGGAACTGAATTCTCTTTATGCCATCTCCGAAGACGGTGCGCTGTACAGAAACAAGGCAGGATTACCGACTTCGACGGAAGCGCTCAATGCGCCGCAACAGTTTCGCCTGCTTGCCGCCTATCCGAACCCCTTCCGCGAATCCATTGAAGTAAAATTCGATATGTATCACCCGGGCACCGTGCATGTCACTCTTTTCGATCTGCTCGGAAGGGAGATGCTTCGGATTACGGAGAATATCACAACTGCAGGGAGACATCACAAACGACTTCCCTCTGTATCCCTGACTCCCGGAATCTATATGTTGGCTCTCGAATGCGCAGGTGAAAGGAAGATACAACTTGTGACCCATATGAGGTAGCTGTATTGTGCGGCATGCCGGAAGCCACACATGCAGTGTCGACGCATGCCCTGTTACCGGCTCCCCTATTATGCGGACGACCGGTGATGACAATTTTACCTGAAACTGGCACAATTCATCACGGATCAACCGGGAAAATGCCGGCCTCGAATATAAACAGCAGCAGTACGCCACTGATCGCGGTTGCGAGGCCGATACCGACCGCAATGGCAGTGCGGATAATATCATACTCGTATGTCTGCATCCGTGCGATATCGGTCAGTGGAAACCGTAGACTGTCCAGCGAAAAATCAAGTACGGTCGCAGGATCAAGCAGAATCACTGCGTTTGAACGCAGCGTTTCAATCATATGCGGGGGCACGTCCACGGTGTCACCTTTCCCGTCAGGCATAACCAGTCTACTGAGGAACAAACTGTCTTTCGTGGCTCGCTCGATGCTGAAGCAGCTCGTATCTGCCGCCGTTCGGAGAATGCAGGCCACTGTTTCTTTCCAGAGACAATGCTCACCGCAACAGCGACATCACCATGGTCAGCAGACCCGAGGAGGTCTCGAGGCGACAGATGTATGTTCCGGGCGGCAAAGCGAATGTCTCGAAGGGGATGCGGTATTCGCCGGCCTCCATGCGTTCGTCGACAAGCACGGCAACGCGCTCGCCGAGGAGAGTATGCACAGTCAGACGCACGACACCACCCTCATTTATACCGAACGGAATCGTCGTTGCACCGGCAGCAGGATTCGGGTAATTCTGCCCCAAATGGAAATCCGCCACAGGAGAGACCTGCTCGACATTTATAACGCGGTCGGTCATCAACAAGTGACCGGGACGCCCGTCGGGCATCTCGGTCGAGGATGTGACATACAGACCGTCGGAGGACTCGACATACCAGATGATGTCCCCCAGGCGGCGATGGGGATAAATGATCTGCAACAAAGCCTTCGCAAGTTCCTTGTGGGACATGCGGCGTTGCGAAGAACGACCGTGATCGTCACTGTCAATCTTCACTGAACGAATCAGTGTCCCTGCATCGATCAGTATCAGAACGTCTCGAACATAATCGGAATAAAGCAGCGTATCGAAACGTGATACACGGATGTTATGAAACGGATCCGGCGGTTCTGCCCGTTCCCAGGTGAAAGTCGTCGTGTCCGTAGGAAAATAGACACGTACCAAGGCACTGTCCGCGGGCTCATGCAGGACAACGGCGGCGGGAGGATGATGCAGTACTTCGATGGCAAGCCGCGGGGTGACAATCGATGTGTCCTCCACCGAATGCAATGCAAGCCATTGCAGGGTGTCGCCGCGCGCGGTATCACGCTGAACACGCATCGATGCGTAAAACCCCTGCATGCCGGTGAGATGCTGCACACTGTCGATATCGATTGTCAATCCGGGGTGGTACAGATGCAGGTCACTTCGATACCCGAATTCGATACGTGTCGGATAGCTCCGATCCGTGAGAATGGTGCCAAAGCGATCGTGGGGTGCGGCAACAAACTCGAATCGCCGCAACAGATACACTGCATTTCTCCCCGGGACATGCGAAGTGAGTTCGAGCGAGTAACGATGGAGATGACCGGGGAGAATATCAATGGGTGGCGATTCCTGACGGAGAAACTCCCATTCCGGTGCGATCCCCAATACCACTCCACTGTCCGGACCGCTCTGCACGAAGGTCGCAGGGATGACTCCATCCCGGAATACCGACCCGATGCTGCGCCATTGTCAGCGTACAGAGCGGCAACAACAGCAGTGTGAGTGCGACTGCTATGCTCCGTTGCATGGTATCGGTAAGCTTCATCCTGCCCTCCGTTTCTGTTGTTCGGGATATATTTCACCGCAAACTGCAGATTTCCCGACATAAATACAATTTGTTTCGCGTTTCCTCCCTCCCTGTACCCGGTCCGGTCACAAACACCGGAAACCAAACAATATATCGAAAACCGCGTGCAGGGGCGAAATAATTTTTCGAGCTTACAGAGCCTCTCCACGTGAAGAGATAAAACGTTCGTAGCGCGCGAGAAGTGCACGGATACCGGGGCGGCGCAGCAGAATCCCATGGAAGACGACAATGCCCACAATAGCGCATAACACACCGAGGATGACATCGATGATGTAATGATGTCCTGAATACACGGCTGCAAACCAGATGCCAAGCATGTACACAGCCAGGAAGCCGGTCAGAAGTGGAATACGCTTCTTTGCACCATAATACAGGACTACAACGGGATAAGCGCTGTGCAGAGAGGGGACCGCCGCGAATACATTGGAGTTTCGCGTATAAATGGTTTCGAAAATCCCTATTCCGACGAGTTCATCGAAGCGGAGGAGGTCCGCTGCACTACCAAGTACAGTGTCGTCGAACACGAAACCATACTGTGCGATATACCATGGCGGTGCTGCTGGATAAATGTAATAGAGACAGAATCCCAGAATATTTACAAATAAGAATGCCAATGCATAACGCAGATACAGCTTCTTGTCGCTGAAATACAAATAAACGGCAAATAAGAGTGGAACGGACATCCAATTAAGATAAAATATGCCCGCCGTGAGGTCCAATGTGGTCGAATGATGATATTGAAAATATTCATTCACAGTCAGAACACCACTCTGAGTATGAATGCCGAACAAAAGCTTTTCGAGATTGTAGATGTCCTCGAAATCCACAGTGCTGACGAGATAATTCGGATGCACTTTCATTATATCATAAAGAATACCGAAGATCAGAAATACGGCAAGTGCACTGACAAGCTTCCTGGTAGTACGGTGGGCAACGAAACCAAGATTGTAGACACCGATAAGACCGATATGTTCGATTTTCAGACCGGTTGTGCAATGGATGAAGTACAGATAGGCGATAGAAAGCAGAATGTTGATCAACGAAGCACGCCGCGGGAAGTCCGCTGCGGTATCGATCGCACCTTCGCTGCGGCTTGTCCCGGTTTTCCCATGGGCTGATACCCCCGCACGCCTCATAGCAACTGCTTCCTGCAATGACGCAAACGACCGATCGCAGTGATATTCGACAGTACCGCAACGACGGCGATCGGGATGACAAAAATCGATATGGTCTCCGCGATTCTACGCGGGAAAAAGGGAAGGATCAGCTTGTAATCACTGCCGATAATCTCTGCGGCAATCGCACAGATAATACCGGAGACACCGATGATGATAATGCGCGCCGGACGTTGCATCAGGCCAGTGTTGCACTGTATGCCAGCCCCCTCTGCCCGCGCGCGCGTGTAACTGACCATAACCGACCCGATCATTGCAATGAAGGCGAACAATGAGCTCAGAAAATATCCATGTGCGACGAGATAATAACAGATACCGAGAAACATGACCAGTTCGCTGTACCTGTCCAGAACGGAATCGTAAATGGCACCGAAGGTCGTCTTCATTTTCCCCTCGCGTGCGACCTGTCCGTCAAGGATGTCAAACAGTCCGGCAAACAGAATGAGCGCACTCGCCCAACCGATGAACGCGAATTCTCCCCTGTTGGCACGCTCTGCACCGAAAACAAAGACAACTGCTGCAAGGACGTTTATGATCAATCCTATGGTAGTGATGACATTCGGTGTGACACCCAGACGGATCAGTAATCTGACCAATGGCATGAGCAGCTTGTACACAGGCGGTTTTACACGTTCTTGCAGATTCACGATGTCACCTCTGCTGCTCCCCGCACGAAATGGGGACAGAAATAAAACTGTTCCTGTAAACGCTGCAGCCGTTCTTCGCTCTTCGCTCCGTATGTCACCAGAATCCAACTCATACTATTCTCTGCTGTGGCCGGAAAACGATTCTCCTCTGTGCAAAATAACTCAGAAGCACTCCTACAACAACAGAAGTGAGGATTTTTGAGATTCTGTAATCCATGCGGACCATCTCCGTCAACATATACAGACCGATGGTGTTCATGAACAGATTTGTTGCCCAGACTGCAACGTACAGACGAAGCAGACGGAATTCCTGCTTTCCCCGGTATTCGAATACCCAGTTCTTGTTGAGCAGAAAATTGATGATTCCACCGGAAAGAAGCCCGCATGCAGACGACAGAGTATAGAGAACAGAAAGTACCTCGGTGAGGAATATCGTTATCGAGTAATCCAATAGTGTCGAAAGGACGGACGAAGTCTGGAATTTCAGAAATGCACGCATAACACTTCAGCACGGCGATGATGATACAATGCTCAACACTCGCTACCAAGCAGCAACGGAAACCACAATATTGACGGGGAGTCGACGGAAACGTAGAATGACACTACATGCGCTGCAAAAACAACTCCGGGCCTCCGCCGTTCTCAACTGACTTATGAGCCCGCAGCTTCATCATAATAATCCAGTCCGAGATGTGTGATCAGATCCTCTCCCTGCATGTAGCGCAGTGTATTCTCAAGTTTCATGAGTTGACGGAACAGATCATGCTGGGGACGAAGCCCTTCTCCGGCTTGTGGAGATTTGAAATAGAACGATAGCCATTCCTGAATTCCTGACATTTCCGATCTCTTGGCCTGATCCAGCAGAAGAGCCAGATCAAGCACGATCGGCGCAGCGAGCACCGAATCCCTGCAGAGAAAATTGATCTTTATCTGCATCTTATATCCGAGCCAGCCGAAGATATCGATATTATCCCAGCTTTCCTTGTTATCTCCCCGCGGAGGATAGTAATTAATCCTGATTTTATGATAGAGATCATCGTAGAGATGAGAGTGAAGGTCAGGTTCGAGTATAGTCTCCAGCACACTGAGTTTCGATTCTTCCTTGGTCTTGAAACTTCCGGGGTCGTCCAAGACTTCCCCGTCCCTGTTGCCGAGAATATTCGTCGAGAACCAGCCGTGCACACCCAATGATCGCGCTTTCAGACCCGGTGCGATGATTGTTTTCATCAGCGTCTGGCCGGTTTTGAAATCCTTGCCTGCAATGGGTGTGCCCGTTTTCTTTGCGAGTTCGACCAACGCCGGAATGTCAGCCGAGAGATTCGGAGCACCATTGGCATAGGGAATTCCCATACGGATCGCTGCATAGGCATAAATCATGCTCGGGGGAATCGAAGAATGATTGTCGATGAGACCGCGCTCAAAGGACTCAACAGTCTGATGTACATCCGTTACTTCGATGAAGGTTTCGGTCGAACCGCACCAGATCATGACCAGGCGGCTGCAGTCGTTGTCCGCCTTGAATGCTTCGATGTCTCCGATCAGCGCTTCGGCCAGCTCCATCTTGTTCCTACCGGTCTTGACGTTCGGACCATCGAGGCGGCGTACATAATCCTTGTCAAATACCGCAGGCATCGGTGTGATTGAAGACAACTCATCTTTCAGGTCGTACAATAATTGTCCTTCCAGTACTCCAGCCTTGACCGCGGCGTCATAGACATTGTCGTCGAAAATATCCCAGCCCCCGAAAACGAGTGAGGACAGGTCCGACAGCGGGATGAAATCCTTGATCTCCGGGAGGCGGTGTTCAGTTCGTTTCCCCAGACGGATCGTCCCCATCTGTGTCAGTGAACCATACGGTTGGGAAATGCCATTGCGTACAGCCAGTACGCCGGCGATAAAGGTTGTCGCGACGGCACCAAGACCCGGGAGCAGTACACCGAGTCGGCCGGCAGGTTTTTCAAGATTGTGTTTCATTGTTCTGAATACCGTCTAATGAGTGTAAGATCCCTGTCAACTGTGGAATGAAAGGCGGATACCTTCTCAACGAAACTGCCCCCTTCATCTCTGTACCGCAGATGTATAGGACAAACTGCATCCTCACAAATAGTGATGAATGAGATGCTGAAAACTTGTGAGGTGGTAATATGGAAGTTCCATTTCATGATGTCATAACTTACAAAAAAATGAATTCCGATGACAACGGATACAGC
>JAGTUW010000020.1 GCA_018224345.1 Bacteroidota bacterium | reverse complement strand
TGTGAATAATCACGTCGTCGTGCTTCGTGCGCCGGAATTATTTCCGGTTAAGCCGACGGGCACGGCTACGAGTGAAATTATCGGTATATAATGCCATTTTCCGTTTCCGGGAAACGGTTTTATTTCCATTTAATCGAGCAGCCCATCGAGGGTTGCGGGTCGATACTGATGTCGCGTCCTGCGAGCAGATCCTCAAGCACCGTGCGCAGATCCTCTCTGGTGACTTGTTCCGGGTTCTGCCAGTTGTCGTCGATGCGGCCGTTGTAGCGGAGTTTGCGTTCTTTGTCGAACACGAAGATATCCGGTGTACAGGCGGCATCGTAGGCTTTGGCTACTTCCTGGGTTTCATCGAAAAGATAGGGAAAGGGATAATTTTTCTCCTTTGCACGCCGGACCATGTTTTCGAAAGAATCGTCTGTGTAGCGGACTGCGTCATTGGAGTTGATCAGGACGAAGCGCACACCACGGTCGGAGAAATCTTTCTGCAGCGCAATGAGACGGTCTTCGCTCGCCTTGGCATAGGGACAGTGGTTGCAGGTGAAGACCACAACGAGTATGCGGGCATCGGCAAAACTCTCCGGTGTCCAGGTATTTCCATCCACTCCTTTGAGTTCAAACGGTGGCATATCCGTTCCCACGGGCATTCCTTTCGAATACATAAGAGCCATAGTATCCTCCTTGTCATATGTTTCGTGTCATCCGGCAATCTATGGAAGCGCGGAGAGAAAGAAAAACCGGTGATTGACATCCCGACACATTCGTGGTTTTTTCTTCGACTATTGCAAAACACTCCACGGGGCCACATTTTGCACACAGTTCCAGAACAGACGGGGTTGCATGCATCGTTCCGTACGGCTGTTTTTCTTTATCGCAATGCTTGCTGCGTTTTCCGCTGCGCATGGCGGGCAGTTGCGCCTGGACGTTCCGGCGTTGCTGCTCGATGGTGTGAGTTTTCGACTGGAAGTGACGGCGCTGGATGCTGAGGGACGCATCGACACCACGGTGAACGGAGCCCTGGAATTCAGGGGTGTGTCCTTTCCCGAAGGCATAAAGCCGGTGATGCGCAAGGGACGCTTTCTCAGTACGGAAGCAAAACCCGGAGGGGATACGATTTCCGTGGTGCTTTCGCAGGTGATACACCCGCGGGTGACGGAGGGAAGCGAACACGAAGAGATGACAGAGGCCGGGGAGGCGGATCTGCGCACAGCAGCGCCGCGTCCCGTGGAGTGGAGCGTCACACGTGCCGTGCGCGTGATTCCGGGAATACTCAGTGTGCTGCCGCCGCTGCTGGCCATTGTTCTTGCGTTGTTGCTGCGACAGGTCATCGTCTCGCTGTTTGCGGGCGTGTGGCTGGGTGCGCTTTTCGTCTATGATTACGATCCCATCGGGAGTTTTTTTCGCGTTCTGGATCACTATATCATCCATGCTCTTGCCGATCCTGATCGTATGTCGATCATCGCTTTCTCCATGCTGTTCGGGGGCATGGTAGGTGTGATAAGCAGGAGTGGCGGGACGATGGGGATTGCCGAAGCGATCACGCGTATCGCCCGGACTCCGCGGGGAGGACAGATCTCGACCTGGGTCATGGGCTTCATGATTTTCTTCGATGACTATGCGAACACCCTCATTGTCGGGAACACCATGCGTCCGATTACCGACCGTCTGCGTATTTCTCGCGAGAAACTTGCCTTTCTTGTCGACTCCACCGCGGCGCCGGTCGCCTCGGTACTGTTCATCAGTACCTGGATCGGTTATGAAGTCGGCCTCATTGACGCAGCGCTCCGCAGTGTGGATATGACGGCGCGCGGCGCCTATGCCGTTTTTCTCGATATGCTGCCTTACAGTTTCTACCCTATTCTGACGTTGGCATTCGGAGCGATGATTGCGTTGAGCGGGAAGGATTACGGTCCGATGGGCCGGGCTGAAGAACGGGCGCGCCGTCACGGGAAGCTCTATCGCGACGGAGCGCAACCGGCTACCGATCTGACCGATTCATCGGCAGTCGTACCGAAAGAAGGGACGCCCGCCCGCTGGTGGAATGCCGCGATTCCCATACTGACCGTCATCCTCGCCGCACTCGGTGGTCTGTGGTACACGGGCATGCAAGCTATCATCGACGCCGGCGGGAGTGACTTCAGTATCGGTCATGTCATTGGGCAGGCGGATTCCTACAGCGCGTTGCTCTGGGCGTCGCTGTTGAGTTGCCTCGTGGCTATTGTGCTTGCTGTCGGTCAACGCATCCTGCGCGTTGGTGAAGCGATGGATGCCTGGTTCAACGGACTCAAATCCATGCTCCTGGCCATGCTCATTCTCACGCTGGCATGGAGTATCGGACAGATTACCATTGAATTGCACACCGCCGATTACCTGGTGGAACTGTTGAAGGGGAATCTTCCGCCGAGACTGTTGCCAGCCGCCACCTTCGTCGTCGCCGCAGTGATCAGTTTCGCGACAGGGACGAGCTGGGGCACCATGGGTATCATGATGCCCATTGTCATCCCGCTGTCGGTGGTGCTGGGACAGGATGCCGCGCTTTCTGCCGATGCGGCATCGGTTGTGATGTTGGGGACGACGGCTTCGGTACTGGCCGGCGCGGTGTTCGGAGATCACTGTTCGCCGATCTCCGACACGACGATTCTCAGTTCCATGGCCTCCGCCTGCGATCACATCGATCATGTGCGTACGCAACTCCCGTACGCGCTGACCATCGGCGCGGTGGCATTGTTCGGAGGTCTGCTTCCGGCGGCATACGGCATTTCTCCCTTCATCCTGCTGCCTGCCGGCGTGCTGCTGCTCGCAGCCATTCTGTATTGGCGTGGAACTCACATCAGTGAGGCATAGAGATAGTATACGCCATAAATCAGTGTGGAGGTCACGAGCGTCGTGATGGCGGTTCCGAACACCACCCGTGCCCGGGATTCCTCGACAATATGCCAGGACAATGTGTGAAAGAATACCAGGTTGGCGATGATGGCAAGGAAATAGATTTCCGTATCCTGAAAGTAGCGATTATGGATAGTGAAGGGGAGCAATCTTGACAGCGGCAGGACGGTCATCCCGGTGACAACGATGACGACGAGCGACTGCAGAAGGTAGGTGATCTGCAACTGCAGCGGTGTGCGTGTCTGATCGGGTCGGTTTTCCTGCATGGTGACGCTCCTTCTCTGTCATCGATGTTGCTTGAGGCGACAGAGAGAAAGATAGGGATTCGGTGAGAACGGGACAATGCGTGTGCAACGCGGCGGTACTGTTCAACGCACAATGGTCACTGTGCGCACACTCATTTGTTCTTCCGTCATGTAGCGCAATGTGTATTTCCCGGCGGAGAGGCCCGAGACATTGACCTGCGTCATCCAGTCGCTGCGTCCCGTTTCGATGCGCTCGTGGTAGACCCGGTCACCGCCCGCGGAGTAGAGTTCCAGGCGGCCTGCCGTTGTCCCGTCTTGCGGCAGGCGCAGCATGATCGTGAGCTGTTGCGATGCCGGATTCGGGAAGAGTTCCGTGATCACATTGTCTTTCGGGCGAAGCAGAAATTCGCAGATACCGTCGATCCAGAACGGGATGCTTTCAGGCGCGGCATCGAGACAGCAATGTGCATACATCGTCATTCCGGTAACACGGACTTCGGTTTGTTCCGGTGTGCGATCACCCAGGCCGACGAAGCGCAGACGCGGCTGCATATCCACTCCCCGTCCGGTGGTATTGAGCCACAGACCGACCTCGCCATGTGCGCCCTGATCGTCGATCATCCAATCCTCTCCCTCTTCATCGAGAATCCCGATCAGCCGGAGCCGCATCGGGTCATAGGTCAACCGTGCGGAGAGAAGAACGGGGAAGTCCTCCGAGGGGCGCGGGATACGAAGCGGGACATCGATCTCCTCGCCGGGGAGGGCTCCCGCGACTGTTTCGATGGTGTAGGAAAGAACATCCTCGCATTGGCAGACTTCCAGCGTGTCAAAATGCAGAATGACCGTGTTGTCGCAACCCGCCGTGAGTGTGAAATCTTCAAGGGTGAGCGGGATCGGACGGCTGATATCGGCGGGGATATGGCGCAGGACTACGCCTATCAGATCGCCATCGGACTTTGCGGGTGTGACACGTTCGGCGGTGAAGCGCAGTACGCCTGGCGCTTCCTGCCGCAGTCGGGCATTGGTGTTCTGCGTGATGGTCCCGACAGTGATGGGGATGGAGGATCCGATGTCGAGCAGATCAGTGTCGTAGCGCAGCAGAAAGGAGAACGTCAGTTGCAGGCCGGTATGCAGAGCGGGTTCCATCGCGATGTAAACCAGCGCCCGCTCTCCCGGAAGAATGCGTGCAGGAGCAGTGACGCGGGCGTGCAGCGTGTCGGGACGAAACGGTGAAACGAACACCGTATCATCCGAAGCCATCTCCCCGTCGAGTTCTGCACGGAGGTGCAGGAAGCGAAGACTGTCTGTGCAATATTCCGCATCGTAGGTGATCGTGCACCAGGGAGAAGTGATTTCCACGGCAATCGAGCGCAGCACTTCCGCGACCTGTCCTGGTGAGAAAATCCGCCAGTAGCGTCCGCCGGTCTCATGTGCAAGTGAGTGCAGAATTTCTTCCGAGAGTTCCGTGTTTCCGTATCCGATGGTGTAGATACGTATATCGGCTGCTGTGGCGAGAGGGAGAAGTTCGTCCCAGGTGATACTGGATTGATTGTCGACACCGTCCGTGAACACGATGCAGTATTTTCTGCCCGTTCGGGTTGCGAGGTCCCGCAGCGCCATATCTATGGTACGGTAGAGCGGAGTACCGCCACCGATACGCATATCCTCCACCGCTGTGCGCAGTACCGCTTTGTCCGTTGTAAAGTCAAGGACACGTTCACCACCATTGGAAAAATGGTAGATCGCCGTCGCATCGTTGCCGGACAGCAGGTTGATCACCGCGAGCGCGCCTGCCTTCAGACTGTCGAAGGCCGTGCCACTGAGACTGCCCGAGTTATCAAGCACCAGAGCCACGTTGTTCATCACCAAATTGTCGGGGCAGTCGATGTCGAGCGGGATATCGATGCCGTTTTCCGTCAACGAGTATGTCGCCTTCCCCGGTTGTGGCAGGTCAACACCACCACGCATCAGCGCCGCCTGCATGCGTATGTGGGGCAGCGCGCCGGCGTCAATCGAGATGATGCGCAACTCCAGGGGCTGCGACAACACGATGTGTGGCAGCAATGCCGACAGAATCAGTATATGACGGAGTCTGACCGTAACATTCATCAGTATTCCTCAAAGTAGCTGAAATATACAAACCGTCCGTGACATTTCGTAGAGGGTGTCGGTGCCTCCACGGAACGAGAGGGCGTGCGACCGTTTCTACCGCAGCACGACGGTGCGTCTGTTGACGCCGCGGGTGGAGGTGAGCTGCAGCAGATAGGCGCCGGGTGTGAGAGTCGCGGTGTTCCAGGCGACGTGGCGGCCTTCGGGACTGAGTTCGCCCTCGTAGAGCTGGGCGACGAGTCGTCCCGTCATGTCGAAGGCCTGGAGATGCACCCGGTCATGTTGCCCGCTCTGTATGAACAGCGTGGCGCTGCCCGTCCTGCGCGAAAGCGGGTGCGGATGCGGCGTCGCGATGCTCAGCGGTAATGGCGGCGACACGGAAGCCGCGAAAGCAGTCGATTCCGGCACGGTGATGCGGTAGACTGCCATTCCGGTCGCGAAAAAAATCGAACGCTTGTCTGCCGAGGGGAACAGCTGATATGCCTCCATAACTTTTGTATTGATTGCATGTTCGAAAAGTATGTCCAGACTGCGTAGCTGATCACGACTCGAAGAAATGGTGAATGATTGTAAACCGGAGTAAGAGGCCATGAACTGGTGACGATGCATGACGAAGTTCTCATCCGAGCGCAGCAGTGGGAGATTCATACTGGCCAGGCCATCCTGTTCAAAGTCATCGGCGCTTGCAAGCCAGGACTGCCAGCTTGCGCCATTGTCGGCGCTGAAGTGAATCAACGCATTACGGGGATCGCTTTTGGTCGGTGCGAAGG